>JAUWLI010000218.1 GCA_030613765.1 Phycisphaerae bacterium | reverse complement strand
GGTCACGGCTTTGCTACACGCTTCCTTGGAACCCTGCCTCACGGCAGCGCTCTTGCGCTTCGCTAACACTTCACCTCCATCAGGTTGTGTAGAGGACTTACACCTCCAAGTTGCCGAACATGCTCGGCACACTAAAAAAGAATGGCCCGATACGAGAAGTGCCCGGGCCATTTATATCATCACAAGTGCTCATTGCTTATTTATTCATGATCATGTTCATGTGCATGTTCAATAGTGTGGTGCGGTGGTTTGAGGAAAAATACGGTTATTGCCGCAAGAACCAACAATGCCGAAGCTCCGTAATAGGCGATGGCAAACGTTTGGTGTTTGTCGTATATTTTGCCCGCCAACAGTGCCAGCAGGAATCCGCCGGCTCCCCAGGCTGTAAATACAAGGCCGTAATTCATGCCGAAATTTTTCAGGCCGTAAAAGTCTTTCGTAATGGATGGGAAAAGCGACAGGTTTGCTCCGTAGTTCGCCCCGATCAGCGCTGAAATTATCGCCATTGCGGGAATCGTTCCCAGGGCGTTGTCGCCCGTTGCTCTTGAAATGAGAAGTATCAAAACAGCTTGTGCCACAAAGCATAAAAACATCGTCGCTTTTCGGCCGATTTTGTCGCTAAGCATTCCAGCAACTATGCGCCCGCCCCCGTTGCCGATAGCGAGAACCGCTACGAGCACAAAGCCCAACTCGATATTCACCTGTAGCTTGGCTATTGAGGCAAGTTTGGAAATGATCATCAAACCCGCGCCGGCGCCACATGCATACATGAACCAGAGTATGTAAAACTGAACGGTCGTAAGCATTTCTCTTGGTAGGAATTCCCCTTTCTTGTCGCCTATGCCCGGTTTTTTCGCCGGTTCGGCTCCCAGTGGAACGTAGCCTTTGGGCGGTGGTTTCAATATCTGAGCGAGAGTCACAACAACAGCTAAAAATAATATGCCCAATAGCAGTATCGCCGTCTTAAAACCAAAAGTGGCTATCAGCCATGTTGTAAGCGGAGCTGCATATACGGAAGCCAATCCGAAACCTGAGACTACTATTCCTGCAATAAGGCCTGTTTTTGCTGCTGCGAACCATTTTACTGCAGGAGGTGTGGCTGAAGCATAGCCAAAACCAAGCCCGGCCCCTGCAAGAACACCAAATCCAACTATATAACCGATCGGTGAAGTTGTGAAGCTCGCGATGACCATTCCAGCACCGACCAGAATCCCGCCTATTGTTGCTACCAGACGAGGGCTAAGCTTGTCCTGCATTCTTCCTGCAGGGACCATCACAATGGAAAAGATCAGGCAGGCAATAGCATACGGCATGGACTTGTCTGATTGTGTCCAGCCCCATTCTTCCGGGATACCTTTGCTGATGACACTCCATGTATATAGAATACCAAGTGCCAGGTTAATACCCATCCCTGCAAAGGCGACTCGCCAGCCATGATTTTCGACTTCTGCCAGAGGCGTAGTAGATTCCTCAGCCATAATTACAAACCTTTCATTTAAAAATGGGCCGAATGTACATGGTTATGCACATTCAGCCCAACCATATATTCAATTAATTTGATTCTTTTTCTGTCCGAGTTACTTATTTATCCTCGACCCTTAATCAAGGCCTCAACCACACTCGGATCTGCCAGTGTTGTAATATCACCAAGGTTGTCCGTGTTCTTTTCAGCAATTTTGCGCAGGATTCGCCGCATAATCTTGCCGGATCGGGTCTTCGGAAGTGCCGGTGCGAACTGAATAGCTTCTGGTGTTGCTATGGGGCCGATCTCCTTTCGCACGTGCATAACAAGTTCCTTCTTTAACTCATCATTTTCCTCGACTCCCTCTACAAGGGTGACGAAAGCATACAGGCCCTGCCCTTTAATTTCGTGGGGGACAGGTGTAACCGCAGCTTCGGCGACTTTTCCGTGGCTGACAAGAGCACTTTCAACCTCGGCTGTGCCGATGCGGTGGCCTGAGACGTTAACGACATCGTCGATTCTGCCCATCAGCCAGTAATCACCGTCCTCGTCAATCCGGCAGCCATCGCCGGCAAAGTAAACATCATCGAACATTGTGAAGTACGTATCTACAAACCTATCGTGGTCTCCCCACATTGTGCGCATCATTCCGGGCCATGGTTTGCGTATACAGAGTTTACCGCCTTCGTTTACGTCGCATTGGCTTCCATCGTCGCGCAACACTACCGTGTCAACACCGAAGAAAGGCCGGCTTGCGCTGCCTGGTTTCAGCGTATGGGCTCCAGGCATAGGCGTAATCATAAATCCGCCGGTCTCGGTCTGCCACCAGGTATCGACAATGGGGCAGCGATTTCGGCCGATTTTCTCATAATACCACATCCAGGCTTCAGGATTTATCGGCTCACCGACTGAGCCGAGAATCCTTAGAGAATCCAGCTTGTATTTGGCGGGCCATTCATCGCCAAGACGCATCAGCGCCCTGATAGCTGTAGGCGCCGTATAGAAAACAGTGACACCGAATTTATCACAAATCTGCCAGAAGCGACCGGCGTCCGGATA
Organism: Phycisphaerae bacterium; assembly: GCA_030613765.1. Next base: position 2,990 of record JAUWLI010000218.1, on the reverse strand, counting down.
CGTGGGAACTCCCTCAAACATAAGTGATGTGCTGCCGTTGGCAAGCGGGCCATAGACGATGTAACTATGCCCTGTTACCCAGCCAATGTCGGCTGTGCACCAGTAGATATCATCATCGTGAATGTTGAAGATGATTTTATGGGTGAGAGTAGTATGCAACAAGTATCCGCCCGTGGTGTGGACTACGCCCTTGGGCTTACCTGTTGATCCGGAAGTATAGAGGATAAACAGTGGGTCTTCAGCGTTCATAGGCTCAGCCGGGCATTCTTCTGCTGCTTCTGCCATCTCATCGTGATACCATACGTCCCTGGCGTCTTTCATATCGCAAGGCTCATCATTAACTTTGACCACTACAACATTCTCAATCGTAGGTGTCTTTTCCAGTGCAACGTCGGCAATATCCTTGAGTCTGATGTGCTTTCCGGCACGCAGTGAAACATTAGAGGTAATAAGCATCTTACAGTCGGAGTCATTTACACGGCCCTCAATGGCGTCAGCGCTGAATCCACCAAAGATAATCGAGTGAATGGCGCCGATACGGGCACACGCCAGCATTACTACCGACAGTTCCGGGACCATCGGTAAATAGATCGCCACGCGGTCTCCTTTCTTTATGCCTTTCGATTTCAGGACGTTGGCGAACTTGCAGACCTCCTTATGCAATTGCTCATAGGTAAACTCCTTGACAGCATCTTCCGCCTCGCCCTGCCAAAGCAGTGCAGTCTTCTTTGCGACGGGTGTTCCAAGGTGGCGGTCAAGACAGTTATATGCAACATTCAGTTGCCCATCGGCAAACCAGGTATGCTCGATCTTCCGGCTCTCTGTGTCCCATTTGTACTCCAAAGCCTTTGTCGGCTCCTTGAACCAGTGAAGACTTTTTGCCTGTTCAAGCCAAAAGCTGTCGGGATCATCGATAGATTTCTCCCACATCTGTTCATACTGCTCCATGCTGTTAACATAAGCATTGGCTTTGATTCGTTCCGGCGGTGGAAATGTCCGCTTTTCTGTCATAAGTGAATCAATACCCTTTTCTTGTCCCATGAATGCTCCTTTAAGTAATTGAAAATTATCGTGCTTTTTTAGCTTTTATTCGCGTTTTCCAGCGAATTATGTGTTCAGTAGCAAAATCATAAACCTGATTTTAAAAGATACGTTCTCACTGTGCTTTTGGTTCAAATACGATGGAATTCGCCATTTTATCTAAATCTTTGGAAAATAGCAAGCTCAGAGTTCCACTATTAGAATTTGTATTTCAAACTCAGAACGCAATATGTTATGTCTTTGCGTTTATTGACCGAATCGTCCATTGTTACCTGTTGGTAAACACCTGGAACAAAAGCCATATTCTCGGCGATTTCAAATCTTGTTGATACACCAAATGTTGCATATGACCAATCATGGTCCGTACCGCCAAGACCGTCTGTGTAAGCAACCTCTGAGGACAGATGTAGAGGTGCCGGAGTTTGTGTCGTCTCCAAGTCATAGCCAAGTATGAAGCGGTGGACCCAGCCGGATGGCAAGTCAGCACCATTGCTTGCTGCAGGGTATTCATAATGAGCAATATAGCTGGGAACTATGCCTTCAGGTATAATGTTCGGCCAGGAAAAGGCGAATATCCACTCCCACGTGGTATTACTTTTATGTGGCGATAGACCATAGTAGTGTTCATAACCGGCGCTAATATTATAGTTTGTAGCGTAAGATTGGTCTTCGAAGAGCACACTTTTGTAATATGGTCTGTAGTCAAACCTTTGTTTATCAACGTAGCCGCTCCCGAGGGCGCTACGGTGAGTAACTCGCGTACCAAAACCTGTGCCGTAAAAGTCAAGGTCGATAGTCGGAAAGAATACATCCTGTTGACCGTAGGGTTCAGCGCCTTTACTGAGCCATTTACTCCTGTACTCCAACTCGAGAGTAACGCTAAGGTCATCACCTTCGGCTTGGACCGTGCCAACTAAAGAAAACACAAACACGGCGATTAATGACATCCTTTTATTCATATTTGTTCTCCTGATTAACATACGATACTCCTGTTAACGTAAAAAACGGTTATTTTAAACTAAGAAATACGTTGTGTCAAGAAATAAAAAAAACACAGAACAACATTACAAGTTCCGCAGCCTGGGAGTGGCTCAGACTGTACGAATCGGAGAAAAAAATGCTGCTTCGTTTGACGATTAACGGTCGGCTTATGTCGTTTGGTTACTGCACCGAATGCGCAGAGGATGCGAAATTTACCATTATCGTATATAGCAGCAGCCGGCCAATGACCTGCGGCGTGAATCGCCACGATCGAGTTCATATCGCCGAGGTCCTCAATCACCGAATTGTTCGGTCGGATCTGTTTTACGAGACAGAGATCAAGATCAAATAGACAACGTTTAGGTGCCATGGCCGCGCACCTATTTCTGCGGCTTTGCGATGGCCGTGCGGTAGTAGCTGTCATCGTGCTTCTGTTTCCATCCATCGGTCGGCGATTGGAGCGCCGGACGGTGCTTCGCCCACATCTCGTTGACGAATGCATCCCAGGCCTGACCTTGCCTGGCCCATTCTTTGTCGTGGTCTCTGCCTGTCGCCTCTCTGATGGTCTTGACGAAAGCGGCGTCGTCTTCGTACATCCAGCGGTCCACGTAATCGAGAAAGGCGTCGTGGTTCCAAGCTTTTTCGGCGTGCATGAGCCGCAGTGCCAGGGCCTGGGCTACCCATCCCACACTCGTGCAGCAGCGGCGATACGACTCGCTGGTATTCTGGCCCTGCTTCCATTGTGAAGGCGGCGTATGCTCGTAGGGTCCCCAGCTGCTGCCTCGCGACCGGCCCTCCCCGGTCACCGCGTCGATCCCCGAATGCCCTGCGAAAACAACCTTTGCCCCGGTCCAGCCATCGCCATAGGCGGTCTGCTCGTCCTCGCCAAAGCTCACCTTAGTAAATGACCGGTTGATATTGGCCAGTTCATCGTCGTCCAGTAGAAGCCCTGCAAAGACGATAGGCAG
>JAUWLI010000174.1 GCA_030613765.1 Phycisphaerae bacterium | reverse complement strand
TTCATAATTTGTATAGTTGCCGTCCGCCCGGCAGTAAATATGTTCAACGTTATCGATCTCACTATCGCTGTAATCAAGCAGATAGTCATTGCTGCTGTCTTCCGGGTCAACCGCCCAGAGTTCAAGCCTTAGATTGCTGTCTTTCTCGGGTACGGCCTCGAAAGGATAAACATTGTTGTAATGTTTGTTCCAGGTAGCCGTGATATTAATGAATTGCTCTGTGGAATCTTCTGTTAACGTAATTCTGTAGATATTTTGCGGGCTTGAGTTATCATCCAGTTGATTCAAGTCCCAGCCTGTTGTTGAGGCATCGCCGGGTTTGTTTCGCCCGGCAACGAGATGCTTATAGGCACCAACGGCATTTAACATCCCCGCACCTTGAATGTAGTCAAGGGGCACCTGGTTGTCATCATCTTTTTCCAGCAGGCCTTTGTGCCAGTAGGGCAGTTTGGTTGCCGAATTCATCAAGATAGCTTTCATTACGCAGTTTCCGCCATCCGGTGAAAGAGATGCGCTCAAAGCCGGGTCCTGTTTGGCTTTCTGAACGAGCAGGCCGATTGTTCCGGCAACTATTGGAGTAGAGAAGCTCGACCAGTCGCCGGTTGGCTCATAGCCGTTGGGCTCGTTTACATTAGCAGCAAGACAATTGCCCGGAGCGACGATATCCGGCTTGCATCGCCGGTCGATGGTTGGGCCAAGACTCGAATGATCCGGGTAGGCCAGTGAGAAATGTGCCAGACTGGTTGCAAGGTCTTCGGTGTTCACCGAATCAATGACTCCAACGCCGATGACATTTGCCGCTGCAGCAGGATAAAGCAGAGGATCATCAGCCTCTAAGCCGTTACCTATGGTTGCGACAACAATAAGACCGTGGTGTTCTGCCAACGATTCAATGCCCCTTGTCCACCATTCATCACCTGGCCAGCCGATACTGGCAGATACAATGTCTGCGTCAGGGGGAAGGTGATGAAATACATTATTGATTAAAAAGTGCCAGAATTCATAGATATCGGCCTGGGCCTGTGGTGTGGTACCTTGATAATAGAATTTTCCCAATTCCGGATTAGATGCTTCAGGGTCGTCGCCGAACAGTATAGAGCAAATGGCTGTTGAGTGGGGTGAAATTGCCGGTAGTGGTTTATCCTGGTTGTGAAAACTAAATTCCATGCCATTAAAACAGTTATGCCCAATGCTTGGGCGATAATCGTTTTGTGGTTCATCGTCGATATAAGTGATGCTTCGGCTGATAACAGCGAATTTTACGCCTGTGCCAGTCAAATTCGGGTCTATATCTCTTAAAGCGTAGATTCCAGTGCGGTTGAGTGCTTTCGGCTGCAGTGTTGTTTCATCTTCGGCGACGACAGCACGTACAGGTGCCGTCATTGATGCCAAACTTGCCATCAGGACCAAAACGAACAATATTTTAGGACTTTGCACCATATCCCCCATTCCGGAGGTAACGACAAAACACGAAACACGCAAGATTGTTCCTCCGGCTGTCGACCTCCTTAGCTTGGAAATTCTTGCTCTTAAATCCTTAACAATATGATACCATAAACAGGTTTGACTTTCAAGTATATTGTTGGGCTGATTTATGCAATTTTAGCGTATTTTAGTGTTGAAAAGGCGGTTTTTGAAAACTTAATTTAGAAACCTTGATAAACATGTATTAAATTGCTATACTCATGCAAATTTTGGTGCTCAGATTTTCTAAAGGTTTGCCGTAAATATGAAAGTTATTCTGAATTCTGAACAAATCGAGCTGATTCTCAAGGATCTCGCAAGCCGTATTATTGCTGATACACCGAACGAATTGGATATTGTCGCTATTGGCATTCGCAGCAGGGGGGAAATTCTCGCCCAAAGGTTATCGGGCCAATTATCCCATCAGCTCGGGAAAAAAGTGCCATCTGGAACATTGGATATAACGCTTTACAGGGACGATTTGAATTCACCGCAAGGTACCGCCCAGCCGAAGGTTCGAACCACAGAAATCGGCTTCGATATAGACGATAAAATTATCATTTTGGTTGATGATGTTTTATATACCGGTCGCTCTACGCGGGCAGCGATGGATGCCCTTATAGATTTAGGCAGGCCAAAGGCCATAAAGTTAGCAGTATTGGTTGACAGAGTCGGCAGGGAATTCCCCATACAGGCTGATTACGCCGGCTACAAAACTGATGCCGAACCTGGTAAATTAGTTCAGGTTTTTCTTTCCGATTCGGACGGAAAAGAAGAGGTAGTTATTGAGTAAATATAAACGCATACACTCGTTTACGCATTAACGCATATACGAGATTATGGCTCTAAAAAGAAAAAGCAAACAGTTTAAGTGGCAACGCAAGCATTTACTTGGGTTGAGGGAACTCAGCACTGAGGATATTACATATATTCTGGACACAGCCAGGGGTTTTGAACAGATAAGCACTCGTTCAGTCAAAAAAGCACCCCCTTTACGCGGCAAGGTCGTAGTGAATTTGTTCTTTGAAGACAGCACGCGAACACGGAACAGCTTTGCTTTGGCCGCAAACCGTTTAAGCGCAGATGTTATAGAATTCACGAAGAAAGCCAGCGCCGTCAGTAAAGGCGAAACACTCCTGGACACAGCCAGGAATCTGGAAGCAATGGGGATTGATATTGTCGTGATTCGGCACAGCGCCGGCGGCACGCCGAAACTCTTGAGCAAGAATATTAATGCTTGTGTTGTAAACGCAGGCGATGGATTCTGCGAACATCCAACGCAGGGGCTGTTGGATGTCTATACCATTCGCAAAATCAAAGGAACTCTTGAGGGCTTGAAAATAGCAATTGTCGGCGATATAGCGCACTCGCGTGTTGCCCGCAGTGATATGTGGGCCATGACCAAACTCGGTGCCGAAGTTATATTTGTCGGTCCGCCGACACTTATGCCGAGCAAGGCAAGTAAGTTGCCGGTCAGCGTAAGCTATTCGCTCGATGAGGTTATTGAAAAAGTTGATGTGATAAATATGCTGCGGATCCAATTCGAACGGCTCGGAGGCAATCCCTTCCCGTCGGTGAGAGAGTACTCGCACTATTTCGGGCTGACTGTAGAGCGTATGAAAAAGGCAAAGCCGGACATTCTGGTTATGCACCCCGGGCCTATTAACAGAGGACTGGAGATAGAAAGCGAGGTCGCCGACGGCCGAAACAGTGTTATCCTCGATCAGGTAACCAATGGTTTGGCTGTGAGAATGGCCGTGTTATTCCTGGTTAATCAGGGAGCGGCAATTACGAATCGATAATTGGTAATTTCACTGTGAAAAATGAACTTCTTATAAAAAATGGAAGGGTGATAGACCCTGCAAATGGTATCGATAAAGAATGTGATGTGCTTATCGTCAATGAAAAAGTTGCAGATGTTGGCAAAGTTGAAAAACCGGCGCAGAAAATTATTGACGCCACCGGCAAATTAGTAACGCCCGGTTTAATTGATATCCACGTTCACTTTCGTGAGCCCGGCGATGAAGAGGAAGAAACTATAGCAAGCGGCTCAGCAGCAGCGGTGGCAGCAGGATTTACTTCAGTTGTCTGTATGCCGAATACCAAACCGCCTATCGAGAATGAAACGGATGTCGAATACGTTCACAGAAAAGCCAGACAGGCAAGAAAAACGCACGTTTATACAATGGGGGCCATTACAAAAGGCAGAGAAGGTGTTGAGCTTGCAGAAATGGGATTTATGGCCGAAGCCGGAGCTGTCGGTTTTACTGATGATGGAAGCGGTGTTCAGGACCCGGCCGTTATGCTAAGGGCCCTGAAATACGCTGATATGTTTGACGTCGTAATAGCTCAGCATTGCCAGGATAATGCTTTCGCCGGTAATGGTGTGATGAACTCCGGTTACTACTCGACTATATTGGGGCTGCCGGGGATAGATCCGCTGGCAGAAGAGGCAATGCTGTGGCGCGATATCCAGCTTGTAAGGAAGACCAATGTTCGGTATCACGCCCAGCACATATCTACAGCAGGCTCGGTTGAGTTGATGAAGGCCGCCAAAAAAGATTCTTTGCCGATTACATGTGAGGTTACGCCACATCATTTGCTTTTAACCGAAGAGTGTTGCGCCGAGTACGACACAAATTACAAGGTGAATCCACCTTTGCGGTCAGCAAAAGACATCGAGGCCTTAAAGGAGGCGATTAATGAAGGATTGGTTGACGCTCTTGTGACCGACCACGGCCCGCACCTGAAGAGTGAAAAGGAGCTGGAATTCTTAGCTGCTCCTTTCGGCATAGCTTCTCTGGAATGTGCTTTGGCCCTCTTCGTAAAGGCGTTAATAGAACCGGGCATTCTGGACTGGCCCGGTTTTATCCGAATGATGGCTGAAAACCCGGCCGGAATAATCGGCGTTGATAAGGGTACGCTCGGGGTAGGCAAACAGGCCGACGTTACTATTATTGACCCGAAGGCCGAGTATGAGATTGATGTGAACAAATTCCGCTCCAAAAGCAGAAACTGTCCATACCACGGATGGAAAGTAACCGGTAAAGTCGAAAAAACAATCGTCGGCGGCGAGATAAGATTTGAAGCGTAAATAATATGTAGTTCGTAGTTAAGAATCTCCAGACAACGAACTACGAACAATGAACTACGAACTATGATTATTATTGACGGCAATAATTTACTGCATTCGATTGTAAAGCTAAGTGATGAAGCTGAGTCGATTAATGACGTGCAGTTATGCTGGATTATAAGCAGGTATTTGAGAGCAATCAGAAAACAGGGTGAAATCATCTTCGATGGGACCGGCCCGCGAGACAAAAGCCAATTCGATAATATAGCGAATCTCGAGGTTTTATTTGCAGGCCTGGGCAGCGATGCAGACACGGTCATCGAAAACAAGATAAAAGCAAGCTCCGCACCCAAGAGATTGTCAATAGTAAGCAGCGACCGAAGACTGCGAGATGCGGCCCGGGCAAGAAGAGCAACCGCAGTAAAATCAGAAATTTTCTGGGACAATCTCCAGAAGCAGTTAAAGCGAAAAAAGCCGGTAAAAGAGCCCGAAGCCAAACGCGTGGGACTAAGTGAGAGCGAAACAAAGCAATGGCTCGAATTTTTTGGCATCGAGCAGTAGTTATATGCCTCCTTTTATCACGGTTCTCAATTCTGGCAAAATTTCCATTGCCTAATGAAGAAATAGGTTGTATAAAGAGTTCTTCCAAACTCGTTGGTGGAATCGCTTGCTGACATTACAATCTGTCAGGATGCACCAAAAAACACGGTTTTTTAAGTCCTACTGGATGGACTAACGACGTTATTTATGTTAATTGTGGTTTCTTAGTTAAGATGGAGAATTTATGGATCGCAAAATCGTTACAATCGACGGCAACTCGGCGGCAGCATATGTTGGCCACGCCACAAACGAAGTGATCGCGATATATCCGATAACTCCCAGCTCGGTTATGGGAGAAATCGCCGATGCAAGGACAGCCAAAGGTGAGCCAAACATCTGGGGGACGGTTCCTTCGGTTACGGAGATGCAATCGGAAGGTGGTGCGGCAGCGACTGTACATGGTGCACTGGCCACAGGTGCCTTAACCACTACTTTCACGGCTTCGCAGGGTCTTTTGCTGATGATTCCAAGTATGTACAAAATCGCCGGCGAGCTGCTGCCCACCGTCTTTCACATATCGGCTCGCTCATTAGCTTGTCAGGCGCTTTCAATATTCGGTGACCATTCGGACGTAATGACCTGTCGCGAGACCGGCTTTGGCTTGATTTCTTCGTGCAACGTTCAGGAGGTAATGGATTTCGCGCTTATCGCTCAGCAGGCAACGTTGGCCTCGAGAGTGCCTTTCTTACATTTCTTTGATGGTTTTAGGACCAGCCACGAAGTCCAAAAGGTTGAGCAGCTATCGTTCGATGATATGCGAGCGATAATTGATGATGAACTTATTGCTCAAAATAAAGCCAGAGCACTAAGCCCCGACAAACCTATGATGAGCGGCACCGCACAGAATCCGGATGTTTATTTTCAGGGCAGAGAGACGGTAAATAAATATTATTTAGCTACGCCGCAGATTGTTCAGGATGCGATGGATAAATTTGCAAAACTCGTCGGGCGCAGTTACAATTTGTTTGATTACGTCGGTGCCGATGATGCGGAGAAAGTCATTATTATTATGGGTTCAGCAGCCGACACAGCACACGACACGGCTGAGTTCCTGGCCTCCAAAGGCGAAAAAGTCGGCGTGGTCAAAGTGAGACTTTATAGGCCGTTTAGCAGAAAGCACTTTGTTGACTGCCTGCCAAAAAGCGTTAAGAAAATCGCCGTATTAGATAGAACGAAAGAACCCGGTTCACTCGGTGAGCCGTTATACCTGGACGTTCGGACCGCTGTCGGCGAAGCAATGGATGAGGGACAAACAGCTTTCCAGAAGTATCCGCTAATAATCGGGGGAAGATATGGACTGGGCTCCAAGGACTTTACGCCGGCTATGGTCAAGGCTGTCTTTGATAATCTCGATGCCG
>JAUWLI010000186.1 GCA_030613765.1 Phycisphaerae bacterium | reverse complement strand
TATGGTCTGAACTGCACGACCGTCCCGCAGATTTGGTCGTACCAGGTTGTGCCCTGATAGGCAATTTGAAAAGCACATAACAGCGCACCAATGCCAGTGCCGATTGCCAACAGTTTCAGCGTTTCCCGGCCCAGTGCCCTTAAAATTCCCGGCCGATTCCCGGCATAAACCACTTCCAGGCGGCATATGAATTTGCCGGGTGTTTTGCCCCACAAGCCCGTGGTGAGGCCAAAGTAAAGAAAAGGCCAGGCGATAAGCAGAGCGAACCAAAACGGCACAATAAGCAGGGCAAAACTACCGGACTTTTCAACAATCCATCCTGTACCACTTAGAACCAGCGGAATCGAGAAGAAACAGATTGGCAGATCAATTATCAACGCGAGCGCTCTTAGGCCAACTTCCATCCTCAGATTCCTTTATCTGCTGAACCTTATCTAACTTGTCATTAGATTTTGAATTGCTTATGCTCTCCTGCCGGTTGTTAACTTTGAGCCTCTTTAGTTTGAATGGATTTGAACGATTTCAATATGAACCCGGCCAGTACCACTACTAACGCACCCATGATTATCCATAGTAAAACTTTATGCTTTTCCGTCCATGCAACAGGTTTTGCCTCGACCTGTCCAAACAGCGGATTATTGTTAACAGTACCCGGAATAGCTGCTCTTGCTTTAACTTGCAATGGATTATTCAGCCTTTGCGCAAGGTCATACTGCGGCTTACCGGCTGATTGCGAGCCGACGTAAAGTGTCGGTGCGATATCATCCTGCGCCGAGAAGACTATGTTGTCCGCTATCATTTTAGCCGACGTCGAATTTATCGCCAGAGGCTTGTCATCATAATTGCTGATGACAATCCTTAGATACCTGTAAATACGCCTGCCTGAAGGAACACGCAAAACCAGCTTCTGGCGATTTTTGCCACTTGCCTCGGGATATCTGTAAATCGTGCCACTGATTATTCTTTTCCACGCTACTTCAACTTCCCTGAATCGCTGCCTGTTATCTTCGCTGTCGATCTTGACCTTCTGCGTGGCCTCATCTCTGCCCTGGATTGTGACATACCTGTAAAACGCATCGTCAGCTACATCCAGCTCAATTTCACTTACCGGCAGATGTCGATACGCAAGGTCGTATACATAAATGCTCGATTTGTTCTTTTCATTCTCACTGTGCTCTACCTGTACTATCTTCACAGGCTGACGCTGTGCAAGCTTACTTTCATGCTTAAACGCTCTTACCGCATTTATAACGGGACTTTTCTCTTCAGTCTCCATTGGCTCAACGGTAATCCGCAAATAGCGGTAATCGTTCATGGGCAAATCAACCTTTTCAAAACGCGTGCGGTAATCAACCGCAAAAACAAACGCTGTCTCCACAACGGTGAAGAACTGGACATTATCATTGGAACCTTCAACCTTAACAGGTCGCCTGAAGTTGTTTCCGCCGGTTTCGACTTCGATTTGATTCTTTACTACTTTCCCGGCGAAATCCAGTGTCACCAAAGCGGCCCCTTCCGTATTCGTTGAGCGGTTTATTAACGCAGGGCTATACTTGAGCCTGTCCGTAATATCCCCTGGCTTGGCCAGCACGTAAGGAACCTGCCGGTCATTCGCGTCTAAAAGCCGAATGTCGGCCAGGTCGAGTCTGGCCGCGTCGTAAATATCAGGCGTAAGCGTCAGCCTGCAGTACCGGTCGGTACCTTCCTCAACAGTGACCTGTGTCTGATATTTCCACTCAGCCAGGTCAAGTGCAAAAACATAGCTTACCATCCCCACCAGCAATACAACTATGACCAGGATTTTTGACTTTATCATATTTAGACCTCGCAATCACTATTCCACACTTTTCTCTTCCAACATCGCATCGAAAAAGCCCTTTTTTCTCAGGAATTGATACAGATAAGAGACGCCCACTAATGTAATACCCGTGGCCAAAAACGCCGCGATTCGATACACGCTCTTAACGGTGCTGGTATCCAGAATGAAGACCTTGGCCAGCAGTATCACGAACAGTCCGAGTGCAATGTATCGGAGCAGCGGCGCTTTTCGCCAGAAGCCAACCACCATCAAAGCCGCTCCATAAACCGCCCACATCACCGAAATATACATATGCGATAAGAACCTCCAGTTGGCAATCTTTTCAGCCTCTTCAGCGAATCGGTTTCGGCAATACCAGTAAAGATAAATTTGCTCTGTCAGTAAAATCCACAGCACGAATATCGCCGCTAATGTAAAGATTGTAGCGAATACAGTGTTGTATTCTTCCGTAAATATTTTGGTCAGCGCAGTACTGTGTTCTTCCTGGGCCGCACGCTTCAACAGAATCGCGGCAACAAATAGCCCTGCAACAAACAAAAGAGCTATTGCAAAATCGACGTTTGCAAAAATTCTGAAGCTGTCGATGTAAACCTTACTAAAGACCACCATCGTAATAATTGCGCCAACACCTGCCAAAATCATCGCAATAATCTTGCTTGCTATCCCCGGCGGACAAATCGGCCGGATTAGAAACAGCAGCGGAAATACCGTAAATATTATCACTATTCCCCGGATGAAGTCTCTGTTCCCGATGGCGTTTTCAGTCACGTTATAATCACAATGCCACCACCATTCCATTGCTACGGTCGCCATCAACAAAAGTACTGTCGCCGCGTAAAGAAACTGCGCAATTTGACCGCGTTCAACCTCTGCTAATCGTGAAGTCATTCGGTATATGATGTAACAGACAAGCAGTGAAGCTGTAACAAAGCACCAGGTTCCAAAAGCCTCATTAAAAACAGGCGTAAATGCCGCTGTATGCATCGGCAGCCGATGCAGCAATTGGGCGAAACTCAACAAAAGCGCAACAGCGGCGCCGACCTGTGTCCAGATACTGCGATAACGCAGCCCAATCACTGCCAATATAACGCCTTCCACGGCCCACGCCATTGCAATCGCATACATCTTCAAATATAGTGGAATTGCTATCGTAAGGAAAAACAGCCCAATCGCCAGAAGCGCAAGCCGCAAATCCAAGTCGTCTATACACCGCTTTGCTACTGCACTCATCATAGCCAAATGCGCAGCGCACAATCCGAGAGCACAAAAGGCAAGTCCCTGGCGATATTCTGTAAATAGAATCATCCACAGGTAATAAAACACCACCGCCGCGTTGGCCAGCACAAGTATTACGTCTTCCTTCTTGGCTTTGACCTTCTTTACCAGTTCGTAAAGCAGGGGCAGCACAAGGTAAACGCCAAGAAACACTCCCAGCCAAACCAGCGCAATTACGATTTGTTCCGGTGCTCCCTCAGCCGTTTTCATCGCCGGTCTGTAAAATTTCTCAAACCATCCGGTATACAGCACAAATGTACCGACAAAGGCAAGTACATTGACAGCTCGCCATTTCCGGTAAAATGCACAGAGCATTGCGCCAACACCCAGGATGAGAGTGTAAGTGAATAATGCTATAGGTCGATTCTCCCCCGTAGAAACTAAAACGGGAGTCAGGAAGCCGCCAAGCAAAGACAGAAACGCCATGGTCATTTCATTCAAACTCACGGCGTAAAGCATTGCGGCCGCCGTGACAAGTATTGCAAGAGCAAAAGCCGGTGTCGTATCAATCAACTCGTAATAGGCCCGAGCTGAAAACACCGCCACATACAAAATAGCAAAACCCAACGCTGTCACGCCTTTAGCTACAATGCCGTAACCACGTCGCCGTGTTACCTCACCGACCGCCAGGGCAACAAGGCCGGCAATAGAAGCTATAATCACCCTGCCCAATGGGCCTATCCAATCATTGTCGTAAGCATACTTGAGGAAAAATCCTACTGAAAAGACGACCGTAATGACACCTGCGATAAGAACCCACCGTGTACCTATCCTTTGCTCGAGCGTAAGCGTATGCGTGCCGACTTCCCATCCGAAAATTGCTTTCTTCTTCTCCTCAATTGGTGCGGCGGGAACTTTGAGAGGCTCTTCCTTGATTTCCTTTGCTTGCTCAACCCTCGCTGCTTCGGGCACCTCTGCCAGCCGCTCCTCCTTCCTTGTTTCTGGGGGTTTTTCAGGTACCTCCACCGGCTTGGGTGCCTCCTCCTTTCTAACCGGCCTCTCTAATCTCTGTGGTTTGGGATATGTCTCCCTTGATCTAATTAACGCGATAATGCTGATGATAAACGCAGCCGGCCCGCACAGGACACAGAAGATAGCCAGCAGAATTATAAGAACAAAAAAACCGTCCATTTACTCCACTCCTTAAACAGATTTTAATGCGTTTTCACTTCTATCGAACTCACTTCGCAGATGCGCAATAGAATAAGGCAAGTATCGCAACCCATCAACCTTTTTCTTTCCAACTTTACAAACGAAGATCGCGAAGATTTCTTTTAAGACCGCAGTTAGTTACAAGAATCATCTCATTTGTGTGAAAATAGGTAAGATTACGCCTGCGATTTCTGCAATTCGTCTTTAGGGCGGGTTTTCCATCTTCGGTGCAGCCACCAGTATTGGGTTGGGTCCTCACGTATAAACTTCTCAATCGCTTTGGTGTATTCTGCTGTAATCCACTGGAGCGGATCCTCTTTGTCAGCCCATTCTTCGGGCAAAATAATGCGGTTGACCCCAATTTCAAAGAAAAAGCGATTATCAACCCTTCTGCTGTAAGCCACTCCTATCGGTACATTATTGGTAATAGCGAGCAGGGCTATGCTCTTATAAGTGCTGGCCTTTCGGCCGAAGAAATCAACGAATATCCCTTTTTTGCCGGAATCCTGGTCGACAATGAAGCATAGGGTGGCGCCACTGGAAGTTAACTGGGACATGATCTCTGCAGCGCCTTTCTTATCGATTATTTTCTGTCCGACCCGCCTCCGGACATCGTATAAGTATTTGTTAATAAACTTGTTATCTAACGGACGTGCAATACTGTAAATATTAAATCCGAACAGCCCCAGCAAATAACCCATTATTTCAAAGTTACTGTAATGGCTGGCGACCATAAGCATACCGTTGCCTTCTTTCATGAGCCATTTGGCCCTTTCGGTGGTTTTAAAGCGCGAATAATCGCGCCAGTTATGTTTTTTCACCAGCCTTGGGGTAAACAGCACGTCAATTGGAAGCATCGCAATATGTTCGAAGCTTCGTCGGCCTGTCTTCCATATCCATTCTTCACTTTTCTCAGGGAAACTTGCACGAAGATTATCCAGAGCGCGTTTTCGGCCTCGATGATAGTGTTTCCATAATAATCGGCCGAGAAAACAAGCGGTGTTTAGATTGGTCTCGACGTCGAACATGTAAAGAACGAGCATAAGAATCCGAAGCGCAACATAAGCCAGCCAATCTGTAAGGGGATTGTGTTTTTTCTTTTTCTTCTTCTTATCGTGCGGGGCCGAATCTGCCATACACCGTGATTTTAGACTTAAAACAGTCCCTGTCAAGCCTTAGTAAGTCATATTGGGTGTTTCGGTGCCGAAGTTAATACCAAATATCGAACACAGAATGTTTGAGTAAGTCTATATGGATTCTTATTGCAAAGAAGCCAATAATAACGATAATGTTAACCTCGTAAGATGCCTATGGTGTTAGCCCCATAAGAAGTTCTACAATTGACAAAGGGTACCCGCTGAAAGGACTGAAAATGAAGAAATTCGTCTCTGTTACATTCGTGATTATCTTCTTTTGTCAGCACATCGGCTGTTCCAAACCACCGAAAACAGGAATCTTGACAGAACATAACATTGGTGGAGTTGTATCTGGGCCGGCAGCTTTCGAAAAGGCTGTCAATGAATCTGCAAGGGATATTCCATTAGCATTCGATGTGGACGTCGTGGTTGTTGGCGGTTCGACGGGTGCTGTTACGGCAGCTGTTGCGGCGGCCCGGAAGGGCGCGAAGGTTTTTCTTGCGGCATCCCAGCCTTACCTCGGGGAAGATATTTGCGGCACGTATCGGTTGTGGCTTGAACCGGGCCAAGAGCCGAAATCACCGCTTGCCAAAAAGATTTTCGCTGAACCTTCCATTCCGCCACAGGTTAGAAAGGGTTTAAGCTTCACATACCGGGCGGATAAACCGTCCGCCAGTATCCATAAAGATACTCTGACCCCATCGCTGCTTAACGACGGCAAATGGCACAGTGCTTCCTCCCAAAGTGTTCAGTACGATGGGGACGTCACTATAACCTGCGATCTTGGAAAAGAATGCCGGTTACAAAAAATCCACGTAATGGTCTATCAGCGTCGCAGCCGAGACTTGGGAAATGACTTTGAAGTTGAAAGCGTCAGCGTATC
>JAUWLI010000047.1 GCA_030613765.1 Phycisphaerae bacterium | reverse complement strand
AAATGGTCTCGCAATAATGCGGACGTACTGGTAGATACGCACTGGGTAGGAGGCGACCCGGCTAAGGGACAGATTTACGGCTGGGCTGCATGGTCGAAGCGCAAAGGCATCCTGTCGCTGCGTAATCCTCATGACAAGCCGGGTAAGACCACAATAGAT
Organism: Phycisphaerae bacterium; assembly: GCA_030613765.1. The sequence continues at coordinate 12,414 of JAUWLI010000047.1, read as the reverse complement.
ATCGGAAAAGTCTTCGAACTGCCAACCGGTGCAGCACAGAAGTATTCTTTGAAAAGCCCATGGAAGAAAGATAAGAATAGAGCAGTGATTGTGTTATCTGCAGGCGCAGAGCACACGTTTGAAATGGAGCCTTTTGAGGTCATGGTCTTTGATGCAATGCCTCTTTAGGTCTTCATCATAACTTGAAATCGGTTGCCAGCCGGATTATTGTCTCATAATTTGCCATCATCCGGGGTGTGATTTTACGGCCGTTTGGGGCTGATGAAGGCATCAGGACAAAACCCTTGCCCTCTCCACTTGTTCCATCTTCGAGCGTTTTTTCGACGATCTTTTCAAACTCGCTCGGGTCCATATTTTCTATATCGGCTATCTCCAGGTTCCCAAAAAGAACCAGCTCCCTGCCGTACTTGCGGCGCACATATTCAAGCTCCACGTCCCCGTGCGGGGGTGGTTCAATAGGGTCAATGGCGGCCGCCCCCATTTCGACGATGTAATCAAGAACGGCACGAATCCTGCCATGGCAATGAATTCTGGCAAAACCGCCGTATTTTTGAATAGTCTCTACCATCGGCCCTGTATAACGAACTACATATTCTTTGAAAAGATGCGGTGGAAGGTAAGGTTCAGTTGCATATTCAGGCCCATATATACGCCATAGATGACCGGGAAATTCCTTCGCCGTTTCCTCGGTCCTTCTGTATATGTGGCGTGAAAGCTTTTCAAGCAGACGATGGAATAGCTTCTGTTCGGTCATAGCGATGACAGTAAAGTCTTCCATACTGAAAAGAGACGCCGCGGTGCAAATTGGGTCTTCGGTATCTACCATCACGATGCCCCGGTCGCCGAGATTCCTATCCTCTTCGACTAAGCCATCAACATTGATTTCTTCAGCGAAAACTTCGTCAGGAAGCTCCATATAAGTTTTCAAGTCGTCTACACTTTTGAGCAAATGTTCGATAGTCCATACTGTGTCAATCTCCGGGCTGCGGCGCGTCAGAGACGTCATAGTTCTGTCACCAATTTTCAGAGTCATATGTTTGAAACGGCATCCATCCTCCATATAATTTTCTGTTTTGAAGAATTCATCTCGGTAATTGGCAGCGCCGGCCTTGTCAAGTGTCATCTCGACCTTGTGGGATCGCGGCCTGACAGGGCTGCGCATACGAATCAGGTCGGTTTGCTCCTCGGCTAATTGCAGCAAAGGCTGCCAGGAAGGGTCGTTATAGATGTTGAACTCGTCCGGGTCGGACGGGTCAATCTGGAATCCTCCTATTTCATAGAAATTGACTGCAGGCCGGTCGACCGGTTCGCCACACAAAGTCGCCGTCAATCTTTCACGACTGGTCATCATCCTGATCGGCCCGATTCGTAAGACTTTTAAACAGCGACCGAATATTATAAAAGCCGCCGATTGTGACAACCACAGCGAGAACTGCAAAAACAGCAAGACTTGCAAAGAAAAAGAATGACCAGAATTTAATCCAAAAATCCATATTTTAATCCTCCTTCTGAGCCGCTGGTTTACTGCGGTCAGGGAACACTAAAGAACCAGCTATCATGGTTGTCAGAGCCAGTCCAATAGTAATAAGGCCGATGATCTCGCTGCCGATGTTATCGTAAATCAAGGCTATCTGATCGCCCTGAAAAACCTCCTTAACAAGGACCATCTTTTCCGTCAGCTCGGCCACAGGTATTTCTTTGGTAATTCCATAATGAAGTTTGATCGGATTGAGCACAAAGCCCAACACCTTTTGGACCGGGGCTAACCCGATCAACGCTAAAAAACCACAAACCAGTGCACTATATGCACCAACTTTACTGGCACGTTTCCAGTAAATACCAAAGACCAGTAATGCGATGGCTCCGGAGAAATAGATTGCCCCCGAAATCGCCATATAATCCCACAAGTCCTGCCCTAAATCATACCAGAGTCCCCAAATCAGAATAAAAATCCCAATAGCTACAATAAAAATTCGTGTCAGCAGCAAACGTGCCTTTGATGACAATCCGTTTTTGAACCAGGGTGCAACAACATCTTGTGTCAGAACCGAACTCCAGCATAAAAGGTAACTGTCATGTGTGGACATAAACGCAGCCAGCATACCCGCCGAAACAATACCGATAAATCCGGCAGGAAGAATTTGACTCAGGAAGACCGGCATCGCCATTAACGTCACCTGGGAATCGGCAACAGAACCTTCCGGCAAAAATACATTCTTGAGTGTTGGATGCTGTGCTATGAATACAAAAGCAGATATCCCAAAAAAGCACGGTAACAAAAACCGTATCAGCCACCCGACAGAAGCAAAGGTATAGAGCCTCTTGACAGTTTTGACACTTTCGGCTGAGCATGCACGTATCACGGCCGTCTGCCAAATTGCGCAATTGACCAGCCCTAAGAAGAACATCCATATCACGTAAGATGTTCCGAATCCTTTAGCGTCGAACGGATTAAAACCGGCTTCTCCTTTTAATTGAGATACCGTTTCAATAATGTTGCCCCAGCCAAGATATCTGATGGCAAAAACACTGGTTACCAAAAGGCTGAAAGACAATACCACAAACTGGATATAATCGAGGACTACAACCGAAACCATCCCGCCTAAAGTGGTGTATAAAAGCACCATTCCAAGAAGGACACTCATTATTATCTTGAGTTCATATTCCGACGTCATCCCCGTAATGCCCATCACAAAAATCGAGCCGGCTTTAAGGAACATCCCCATATTCAGGATGCCGGAAAAGGTTAAGATGGTTCCTCCCAATATCCGCACGCCATGCCCGAATCGCTTCTCGTAAAATTCCGGAATGGTCACCACCTTCATTCTGCGAAGCGGCACGACAATAAATCCTGACAGGCCGACAACCAGGGACACAATAGCAGAGGCAAATGCTATATGAAAGGCCGCAAATAGTCCGGTGAAGCCCTTTTGCGAAGAATACATTACCGTAACCAGACCTAATTCGGTACCTATCATTGTCGCTACGCCAAGGAAGGTTTTTAAGCCTCGTCCTGCAACCATGAAATCTGTAACATTGCTGATGTAACGCTTTATATAGACTCCAAAAGCTACAATGACCAATAGGTACACGATGACAATGCACCAGTCTAAATTACTAAAATTAGTTTCAATTCCAAGAGCACTCAAATCCATATTATCTCCTGCTTATGTGGCAATTACCGTTATTTAATTCTTGTGTCAAAGCAGCCATTTGTGCGTCAAGATCGCCTTTTTGCAGAGTTCCCGATATTTGTTCTGTTCCTGTGAGCCTTCAGGTCCGGCCGTTCCCTTATTCCAGGCCGAACGCGCATTTTCAAGGCGTCCAAGTCCTTCCAGTGCCTTTCCCCTCCAGTAATGGGCTCGTGCCTCTTGAGGTTTATTAGACCGGCCGACACCTATGTTTTCAGGATAGGTCAATGCCGCCTCAAAATCCTCCAGGGCCCTATTGAAATCTTTTTTATCAAAGCGTTCCCGGCCGCGTTCAAGATGTGCCTTATTGAAAAGGTCCCAGGTTATCGTCTGACCCTCCCAGTTCACAAAGTAGGGCGTTGACTCTAATAAATCAATCGCGTGTGTATACATTTTCTCGTCCGTATAAGCCTGGGCAAGCATTATAATCACGTCCGCACGTCTGAGCTTCTCAAACGGCGTAGATTCAAGAACTTTTATCGCTTCGTTCCGCTTGTTCCCTGCCAGAAGAATATCCGCTAAATCACGATACAGTGTCTGGTCTTTTGGTCGTGCAGCAATGGCTTTACGGTAATACTCTTCAGCCTTCGTCAGGTCCTCCTTAACCGCCCATGTATAAAGGCCGAGATTCCGATATGCGATACTGAAGGATGGATCCAGTTCGCTCGCCTTTTGCCAGTGACGAGCGGCTTCTTCAACCCGCCCAAAGTTCCCGTATAAATTCCCAAGATGCAGGTGCGCATGTGTATCTTGAGGTCTTTGAGAAATGGCATACTTAAATACTTCTATTGCTTCAGGGCGAGATGGAAAGACATAGTCCTTATAAGCCCAGCGGGCTAAGCTGCGGTAGGCTTGGGCACCTTTGTCTTTGCCCTGAAGTGAAACAAAATAAGCCAGATAATAAAGTGGTAGGGGATTCTGCTCCCCTTTCGTGTTTGCGACATACCTTGTAGTTAATAGTTCTATGGCTTCATCCAGAAGACCCAGCTCTGCGAATACAAGACATGTCTCCAGCATTTCGAAATCATATTCACCTAAATATTCTTGAGCTTCGCGCATTACAAAATTGGCTATAGCTGTTTTGTTTTGCAGTGATAATAGTGCACGCGGAACCAAATCTGTAGGGTCTGCTGCAATTCTTTTTTTGGCCTGTTTATATGCTGACCTTTTGTCCCCCGAAGCGTATAGGGCCAGCATCAGATGGTTCTTTGCTTTTGTATCCTTTGGGTTTAGTTGCACTGCCTTTTCAAAGGCCTCTTTGGCTTTTGAAAAATCGCTCAGACGCATATAGGCACGGCCGGCAAGGTCATAACCAAGAGACGCTGTGCCGGGGGAGGCTGTTGCTTTGTGTGCACACTCAAGCGCTTCCTTTTCCTTTCTTAGTCTTAAATGGCTCACGCCTAAAAAGAACCACGACAATCCGTCACTATCTTCGCGTTTTAAAGCCTTTTTCAATCGCTCAATAGCATCCTCATAAAGTCCCGCTTCGATATCGAGCACTGCCAGACCGCGCAGCGCAAGTGGATGTCCGGCGTCTTCTGCGAGTGCCTTTTCATAGTACTCCCGTGCCTTCTTCCGATTCGTCGCAAGGTCATGCTTTCGACCTTTAAGGTATTTCTCTTCAACTGTGAGTTGCTCATCAGGCTTCGTCATTAGCTTGGATACGTCGGGTGGCGATACCTTGGGAATAGGCAAAGGAATGGCAAATGAAGCAAGGACATCTCCGTTCCTTGTTTTGAGGGTGATATCAATGGCCGACTTTGGGGCCGGTGATAGCTCTACTACTACAGGTTTTCTGTATGATAAGTCTATATTTTTGTTAAGAAGCATTTGGTCTTTTTCAAATATAGTGCATCTCGTAACACGGAACGCATCGGTTGCGAGCATACGCAATTGGAGCTTGTCATCCTTCCTGATGGATTGAATAGCAACATCCTTTGTGGCATATTCGAAACCGTCTCCGAGACTATGGACAGGATACCACCATTCCTGCCACGATATGGTCTGTCTGGGTAGCAGCATCCCGTAATCGGATTGTGTCGGCAGAGGCCCGCTCTGGACCTCTATATAGGGGCCAGCTTCATCGGTCAGGTTCTTTTGGCTTACTATGCCAAAATCCCATGTCCCCCATGTCCAGGCTTTTTTACCGCCCAGTATCTTGTGATCCGCCACTTGCACTATCCCGCGGTCTGCATCCACATCATAGGCACCGAAGAAATCGAAGGTACAGTCAACAGAAAAAATAGAGGAATATATCTCATAATTCTTCAGCCAGGATAGGTCCTTGCCCTCGTGGATGGGCCAGGTGAAAAATTCAGTTCCGTTATGGTCTGTCCCGAGCGTCATTGGATAGATAAAACGTGTACCTGCCCTGCATGGAAAGGCCGTACAGTTCCAGAAGTAGTATGGATTAATTGCATCTGTAGGATTGAAAATACTAATCTGCTCATCGAGATACGCCTTGCCGGGATGTAGAGTAACACGGACTGTCCAGCGGTTACGGAAGATTTTATCGATATTGCTTAACTCGATGTATGCAGAACCGTCCGGATTTTTACCGGTAAGTGCATCGACTGGCGATAGAATCGTGACGGTGTGTCCATGGGGCCCGAAGTTCCACTCGACTCCTCCGCTTATCCACGCGCCGCGCATGGCAATCATGCCCGGCTTAATCACGCTGCTGGTGTGGAACATCTCCTTCAATTTGATTTTGTCGAAAACCGAATGTAGTCGGCCGCCTAATTCGGGCAGACATGTGATTTTCAGATTTTCGTTTTCGAGAAAAAGGGCTTTGTAAGTTACATCTTTCTTTGTCCTGGAAAGGTGGTCCTGCATCGTATATGGATAAACGATGGAGCCTTTGACAGTAGTCGAGAACTTAACTTCACCTTCCAGGGCCCAGAACTTCGGGTTTATATCTTCCGCCCATCCGTAGGTGGGAATTGTTATTGTCCCCTCCCACGCTCTCGCACTTGCCCGGCTCAATCTCGGATAAGTTGATAACAGACCGCCCAACAACAAAACTGCAAAGACGTTTCTCTTAAAGCTTGTCATTTTCGTATCCTCCCTGAGTACACGCGTGATTCCACGACGAGATAAATTTAAACCGAAATTGTTCATATCACTATCACCGAAATATCGATAGGCACTTTTGAAGCTAATAATGTAAAGAAAAGCTGACGAGGCGCCAAGATAGTTTTCACCATTTCTTTCTTGAATAAAAATGTTATCTCGCCTTAGTCGCTGATGTCAAGATACTGAGTCGATTACCGATTTATTTGTCTGGTCCCATAACATGCGCGAAATCCCATGATACTGCTTTCTTTGAGAGGTAGTTGTGTCGCCCCCGTTATAGCATCACAGGCGGATGGAACTGCCATCCACGAACCGCCTCGCACCATTCTGAATCCATCTAAACCTACATGATATGAAGTCGAATACCAGTCTAAGGTCCACTCAGCTACATTTCCCCCCATATCACAAACTCCATAAGGACTATTGAATTTGCTGAAACTGCCAACTGGAGCCGTATACGGGAATCCATCATCGTCGCCATCATAATTACATCGATAAACACCCTTGGCGTTTGGCGATTCATTTCCCCATGGATATTTTCTCTCGGGCAGTGGATTTTTACGCTGCTTTGTTTTGTCGCCATCTAAATAAATCCCGCCACGAATAGTCTTTTCCCATTCCGCTTCGCTGGGCAGCCTCAAGCCGCACCACTTCAGAAACGCTGCTGCATCGTACCATGATACGTATGTAACCGGAAAATTTTCTCTGCCCGGCGTTACACTGTATGTAAAATTAGGAGCGGAGCCGTTTTGAACAATACCGCATCTGCGACTGTCCGACATTAGCTTATTCCAGCCTGCTCCCTCTCGACCGATTTTGTTAAGATACTCTGCGTACATGGAAACCGTCGTTTCGCATTTTGCTATATAAAACAACGGCAGTCCACCAACAGGCTCTTGGCTTGTAGATTCGTCATAACCTCCACCCGGCAGACTCTTCATTTTGAATTCCCCCGCCGGCACTCGCACCATCTTGATTCCATGAATTATGAATTTAGATTTATTAAGGTCCGCCGTACCTGCCACGCCGGAGTCTCGGAAGCTTGTTTCAGTTGTTCCCCACCAGATTATTTTTTTGTGTCCCGGACTTTCTACAAGACCGTAACCATTGCCTCTGAGATGCTCCATCGAAAGTAATTCCCACGTAGTACCTGAATCCTTGCTCCAGCGGACAAAGACATATACCGGAAAATCCTCTGAAATTTCTTCATCTTTTATATCATACTCTATGACTATCCTGGGCCCGCCCAATTCGGTCTGTTCTTGTGTTGACTTTTGATTGCTAATCTCGATCCACTGCGCATTGGCGAAATTAAAGCAAATTAAATATACAGCTACTAATAACAAAATCCTTTTGGGCATCTTATTCCTTTTATAATCTGATCTATTTCATCTTCAGAAGTTCTTATACTTTCTCAGGTACAACCCAGGGCTTTCTGTAGTTGGCCTTCAAGTATTTATTGGCTTCGTTATCTGCGACAAATTTTTCAGTAGCGCCATCGAATTTAAGTTTACGGTTTCCAACTCGATATGAGATGTTCGCAAGATGGCACAGCGCCATTGAAAGGTGTGCCTCTTCAACGTCGGCTTTAGGTTTCTTTCGGCTGCGTATACAATTTATGAAATCTTCGAAGTGCAGGTCGATTATGCTCCCGAATTTATGGATGGCCGGCTCTGACACAACTGCTTTGCTTTCTCGAACATTGCTGTCCCCCTCGAACACCTGCCATCCACCGCCATGCCTGCCAAAGCACATAAATCCTTTAGTTCCGCATATTTCCACCTTCGTTGCGCTGAAAGGCCAGTCGGGGAACTTGGTCTTGTCTTTCAAGTGGACAATCCGGTGCATATAAGGTGACCAGAGCGATGCTTCGAAAAGCAAACTAAGTTTGCCGAATTCAAACGTAGTAAACTGAGTGTCCGGCTGCTCTCTGCCGTCGTTGAAATGGTACACTCCCCCTGCATTACAGACAGTGTCCGGATATTCCTTGCCTATCAGATATCGCACCAAATCAATCTGATGTGTCATATCAGCCATAATATAACCGACATAGAAATCCCACAGCCTCCAGAACCATCTGCCCGGCCGGTAGGGCAGTTTAGGTGACGGCCCACACCATAAATCATAATCCAGACCTTCCGGAACCGGTTGCACATTTGCCACATGGATGGGCCCGGATTCTTGCATAAGGAACACGCGGGCAAGATAAACGTCACCTAATTTACCGCTGCGAATATATTCCGCGGCTTTATCGGTGTAGGGCGCGCTGCGGCTCTGGATTCCAACCTGGACAACCCGGTTGTATTTACGGGCAGCCTCAACCATCTTTCTACCGTCCCAGATACTCAGCGACAGCGGCTTCTCCACATAGACGTCTTTGCCCGCCTGGCAGGCCATTATTGTACCCAATGCATGCCAGCGGTCAGAAGTCGCTATAACGATTGCATCGACCTGGTCATCATCGAGTATTTTACGAAAATCCTGAACGAATTTCGGCTTGTAGTCGTGACCTTCCATCACGATTTCCGCTGCAGGCCCATAGCTTCGCGTATCTGCGTCACAGATATATTTAATCTTAACATCAGACCTTTTCACGAGGCTGCTCAAAAGCGCGCGTCCCCGGCCGCCTACTCCCATAATCCCCAAAACAACCTTGTTTGCAGCACCCAGACTTCTGTTTTGTGACATAACAGTAAAAGCTGTAGCTGCACCTACCGAACCTTTAAGGAATTCTCTGCGATTGATTGAGTTCATTTTTCATCTCCTAAGAATGTAGATTTTATTACATTGGTATAATACCCGAATCGCCGGTTCAATTTCAACCATTTTGTGAAAATATGTCATTTGGGCTTGACCTCTTTCTATTAGTATCACTCCACACAAGCAGGGGGTAGCTCGTTGGATTTGAGGATTGAATTACAGTCGTGTAAGCAAATCGGTTCTCGATATGCCACTATTGGCTTACAATAGGGAGTTTTTTGAAAACGGTGACATAGGAGCTTGTATTTTTAAGGACTTTTGTGTATTTATATAAGAGATTGCAGTAGTTGTTTCTATCGATATGGAGCTAACTGCTATTTCCCTGAAATAATAAGCTTTTGGAATTTGGGTAAAGGAGGATATTATGCAAAAAAGAGCTGCTATCACAAAGGTGGGCCTTGCTGTCGTCCTAATCGCTGCCGCCCTTTGCTGTGCGAAACCGACTCAGACGGTCATGGTCCCCATGCGGGATGGGGTGAAGTTGGCGACTGATGTTTATCTTCCTGATGGCAGGGGCCCATGGCCTGCAATCCTGTTTCGAACGCCTTATGGAAAGGGTACTGCACAAGGACAGGCAATGATGGCCAATCAACGCGGATATGCCTTTGTCTCGCAGGACATTCGAGGAAGATTTGGCTCCGAAGGTGTGGATTATCCTGTCTTTGGACATGATGGATGGGGTAAAAATCAGGATGGATATGACACCGTGGAGTGGGTTGCAGCTCAAAAATGGTGCGATGGCAAAGTGGGCACAGTGGGTGCAAGTGCCAATGGTATCACGCAGAACATGATGGCCCCCAGCCGACCGCCGCATCTGGTATGCCAGTATGTTGCCGTCGCATTTTCAAGCATGTACAGCCAGGCCGCCTATCAGGGAGGCGCTTTTCGCAAAAGTTTAGTGGAAGGGTGGATGAATGGAAATAAGTTCAGCCCGGAGAATCTAAAAGAAATGCGGGCGCACCCGGATTACGACGATTTCTGCAAACAGTTCGACGCCGAGTTCGTAGCCCATCGCGTCAATGTCCCCGTTTTGTTCCTCGGCGGCTGGTATGACATTTTCAATGCCGGTTCTATAAATAGTTTTCTAACTATACAAAAGAAAGGTGACAAAGGTGCGCGGGGTAAATGCAGATTGGTTATGGGCCCATACGGGCATGGTCGATCGGAAGACTTGATCTTTCCTAATACTGAATATCCCAAGCCAGTCAGTATGTTGAATTGGTTTGATATATGGATGAAGAAAAACGGCAAAGGGATCGATGACATCCCTGTTGTGCAGTATTTTGTCATGGGCGACCCGGCTGACTCAAAAAATAATGCCAATGTCTGGAAAACTGCTGAAGATTGGCCTGTCCCGGCTAAGATAAAACCTTTCTATTTCAATGCCAATGGGAAATTGCGCCCGCAACCTCCCAAAAAAGCGGACATTTCACTCTCTTATAAATATGACCCTGAGAATCCTGTACCTACAATCGGCGGGGCCAATCTCATCATAAAAAAAGGACCCAGAGACCAGCGACCGGTTGAAGATCGCCCTGATGTTCTGTTTTTCACTTCCCCAGAGCTGAAAAAACCGGTAGAAATTACTGGACCCGTAAAGGTCAGGCTCTGGGCATCTTCAACAGCGAAGGATACCGACTTTACAGCCAAACTTTGTGATGTCTATCCGGATGGTCGCAGCATGATTGTGGCCGACGGAATCATTCGAGCAAGGCATCGAAATTCTATGGAGAAAAGTGAGCTGACCGAACCCGGCAAGATCTATGAGTTTGAAATTGACTTGTGGTCCACGAGTCTTCTCTTTTGTCCGGGCCATCGGGTCCGTGTTGCCATATCCTCCAGTAATTCTCCGCGCTTCGAGCCTAATCCTAACACGGGCAAGCCCTCAGGTATGGACGACCAGACTAAAGTGGCGACTAACACTATCTACCTGAACGAAAAACATCCGTCACATATATTGCTACCGGTCGTGGCGCGATAGTGTTGGTCTGATGAAAATCAGAACTAAAGTAACAAAATTTACCTTTATCTTCTTGCAATATCGTCTATGTTTGTATAAGGTGACCGGGAATTTGTTAGAATCCGCTTTTATTTCAGACTTGGATTTGATATTGATTTGTAACAACTTTGGGGCGATTAGCTCAGTTGGTAGAGCAGCTGACTCTTAATCAGCAGGTCGAAGGTTCGAGCCCTTCATCGCTCATTCAAAAACGCGGTTTTTCCTCTGATGCCGAAAGAATCTTGTCAAAATCTTGTTTTTCTGATCCGGAATTGAAACAGGTTATTGAGGCTTGGCCTAAACTTTCAGTTGAACTCCGGGCGGCAATAATCAAGATGATAAGGTGATTTCTGTTAGCGTTTTCTTCTCACCATCACCGCACCCAAGCCGAGCCTTGCTTCGTTCAGATAAAAGAGCAAAGGGTTATTTTAAGTCCAGGACAACACGAAACCCGAAGTAGTTGGTCTTGCTGCCGCGGAAGTAGTGGATGCGGTACGCTACCCGGCAATCGTACGCATAGAAGTACCAACAGCCACCGCGGAGAACACGATCAGTTCCGCTGACAGGACCCTGTGGGTTATCGTATGGGCTTGTGCTATAGTAAGTTGAATTGTACCAGTCATTACACCACTCCCATACATTGCCTGCCATATCATAAAGCCCGTAGCTATTGGCTCCGCTTGTTGTTTGATAACTTGTGGCACTACCGGGCCAATTGTAGTCGTCCTTATACTTCATAGTACCATCAAAAAATCCAACTGGCGATGTATAAGGAACAGCCACGTCACTCCAAAGCGGATGATAATCCCTCGTCGGACTTACATCATAGGGATAGAAAGCACTGCTGTAGTAATTCGCCTGAATGTGGGTAATGTTGGGGTTGGCCCATGGAAACCGTTTGCCTGATAATCCACCACGTGCGGCGTATTCCCATTCCGCCTCTGTCGCAAGGCGATAACCCTTCTTCGAGAAGTCACAGTCCCAGGTCGAAAGATTATAACAAGTTTCGTAACCTTCCTGCTGGCTTCTCCAGTTGCAATAAGTAACCGCTCCATACCAGCTTACCTCGACCATGGGATCATCCGACATATCACGGCTTGCTTTCGTTCTTACACTGAAAACGCCACTTGAATAATCAATCTGACTATAGGAAGATGATGTTGAAGTATCACAATAAGGGTAACTATTGCCGCTGTCTGAGGAAGAATACACAATACCATCGTCAACCTTTATGTCGCTGGCATCATAGGCAGAATTGAGGTAATCACAATACTGTCGATTAGTTATCTCGAATTTGCTCATAAAGAACGAATCCAGCAATACCGCGTGTACGGGTAGTTCATTAGAATGGCCTTCGCCGTAATGGTCTCCCATTTCAAACTCACCATC
>JAUWLI010000202.1 GCA_030613765.1 Phycisphaerae bacterium | reverse complement strand
ATGGGAATCCTGACTTTCACTCTGTTCATGGTGATAGTCAGATATTCCTTTCCGAGCGGCGTTCGAAAACTCGGCAAACGCAAATGGATGATTCTTCAGAAGCTCTCCTACCTTCTCATGGTCATGGTCGTGCTTCACCTGCTGTCCATGGGCAAGATTCCGAAGAACTGGATCGCGTGGCTCGAGACCCGCAACTGGCCGTTACCGCCCGGATCCTTCGCCACCATGTGCTTATGTGTCTCGGTCCTCCTGCTTAAGGTTGTGGACCTGATTGTTCATGGGGACTCGTTGGCCAGGCAGCCGGCCGCGGAAGAAAATACCGAGTAGCAATTAAGAGAGAATTTTGTTATTATTGTGGAATTCGAAGGCTTGGTTGTGTAGCCAGGCGCTTAATATGGGAAGTGTCGGGTTTGTTCATTTCTCGGCACTCTTTGAATGTTGGAAATGTTTGCTTAACGAAAAGAGCAATAACCGAAACCAAATGAAAATTATGGAGGAACACAAAATGAAAAACACCAAACGCACCACAATCGTAATAACCACTGTTATCATTGCGATTTCGGCAATCTTGTTTTCGAACGTTCTTGCTCAACGTTCATCTCGGTCAAGGGGAGGCGGGCAGAGTGGTTCGGAGCTGGAAAAACCTCCTATTCCAAAAAACGATAATGACAGGAAAATTCTTGCTGTTCTCGCTAACATACGCAAAAACCAGAGTTTTAGAAACGTACCACCCCAAGATGGCCGGTTCCTCCGCATCATGGCCGAATCAATGAATGCTAAAAACGTAGTTGAGATCGGTACGTCTACCGGCTATTCCGGCATCTGGTTTGGCATGGCCCTTCAAAAAACCGGTGGAAAGTTGACGACATTTGAAATCGATGCCCAACGAGCCGCTACAGCTCGCGCAAATTTCAAAAAAGCCGGCATGGCCGATATCATCACCCTTGTCGAAGGCGATGCTCACGAAAAAGTCAAGGAACTAAAGGGAAAAATCGATATTCTCTTTCTCGACGCGGACAAAGAAGGCTACATCGATTATCTAAATAAACTCTTACCTTTAGTACGAACGGGCGGTGTGATCATTGCTCACAACATTAATCCCAGGATGGCTGATCCCAAATATATTGAAGCGATAACAACAAATCCTGATCTGGAAACCATTGTTCGAAGCGGAGTTGGCTTAACGCTCAAAAGATGATACCGGATAAATTCCTGAAAAGCCCCTACCTGTGAGAAATAATTGGAGGAAGGCGGGAGGGCAGGGGCAAAAAAACATAGTCTAATCCTTCTGTATCTTCTACGAGTCAACCCATGTGTTGGTTCGGCAGGTTCGACGCGCAGAGCCGATAACGGTCCGCCAATTTATAGGCCATAGAGGCCGAAAAAGGGCTCTTGTGTAGAATACATCATCTTTTTGAAAAATTTGACCTTTTTTTGAGTTATGAGTACTTAATCTTGCAATAAGTCTACAAAGGACCTAAGCCTGTCGGCTTTCACGTTGTCCAGCTCGTAGTCGAGCAGGAAGTATGAAAATTGTGTGCTAATCCTAAAAGGCAAGTCACATTTTTTTTCAAATTGATGTAACATAACGGCCTGTCGCGCAATTATATGTATGGCGATGCCTGGCTGCCATAGCAGCCAGCCGGGCAAACGCATACATAAGAAAATTGTCATTAATATATTTGAGGGCATTTACTATGAAACGTTTGAGTAACATTCGTATCTTTGCAGCGATTATCGTGGTGGCCACAGGTGTTTTATGCTCAACCGAAGCCAGCTTAGCTCGCGTCAATATTAGTGCTCCGATTAGTATCAGCGCTATCACATCGTCAACTTTCGCAAGTGAGGTCCCCAAAAAATACTCTGAGACCGTCACTCCCGTCAGCGGTGGGAAACTTACCTTTGACATGGTGCTCATTCCCGGCGGCGAGTTCCTGATGGGCAGCAGCGATAAGGATGCGGGCCGCAAAGATAACGAAGGCCCACAGCATAAAGTTCGTCTTGAGCCCTTCTACCTCTGCACGACAGAGACTACCTACGTACTGTTTCAGGCTTACTACGAAGAGACCGTGCAGAGAGACAGGGACGAAGCCAGAAAAAAGGTAAAAGACTTAGACGCAATCACCGGGCCAACGCCCATCTACGGTGACCCGACAATGGGCATGGGTGGGGGAACGAAGCCCGCCATTGGAGCGACGTGGCTCAACGCTATGACGTTCTGCAGGTGGCTGTCTAAAAAGACAGGCAAAAAGTACCGCCTGCCAACCGAGGCCGAATGGGAATACGCCGCCCGGGCAGGCACTGAATCTGCATACTACTTCGGCAACGAACCGAAACAGCTTGCAGCCTACGCCTGGTTCGAAGACAATTCCGAACAGGCCACTCATGAGGTCGCCAGGAAGAAGCCCAATCCCTGGGGCCTCTACGACATGCTCGGTAATGTGCTTGAATGGGTTCACGACTTCTACGACCCAACCGCCTATGCAGCCACGGCAAAGCAGTCCCCAGCCTTGAATCCCAAGGGACCAAAACAAGGCAAGGTCCATGTGGCCCGTGGTGGCTCATGGGAAAGTCCCGCCGAAGAACTGCGCTGCTCGGCAAGGGCATTCGAGGAAGATTTTTGGCGTTTCCTGGATCCTCAGGTCCCGAAAAGTAAATGGTGGCTTCCTCAGATGGGCTTCATCGGCTTCCGCGTGGCACGATCTGTGGAGCCGGATTAATCTGAGCCGAGCAAATACCGGTGAAATCCATGGTTATCAATTGGTTCCTCATTTGCGTCCTCGTGACGGAAATCCTTCTTAATTTGTGAAATCTCTGTGGTCAGTTTTTGGCTTTCACACTGCCAACAAAACCCCAAAATCAGCCATATGAACCTCAAACTAAGCATTAAGAGATAAAACCCATTGCCCACCAACAAAAAAAAATAAAAAATATTTGTTGACTAATGCGAGAATAAGGATTATTACGTTCCAAAATAATCACAGACATCGTTTGTTAGCGTCTGTTTGAGTTATTGTAAGGTTATGAAATTAATTCCTTTTTTAACAGGGAGGAAAAAAAGTGAGTGCTGACGAGGTAGATGTTCAGGCAATTGAAAACAAAGTTATCGATATAATAAGTGAGCAAATGGGCACAGACAAGTCTGAAATAAACCGTGAGACCTCATTTATTAACGATTTGAATGCTGATTCTCTGGATACGGTTGAGCTGGTTATGGAGTTTGAAGACGAGTTTGATATGAGTATTCCGGACGAAGAAGCCGAGAAAATCCAGACGGGCGGTGCCGCAATTGAATATATCTCCAATGCTGCACGTTCCAGGAACCAACAGTAGCGAACAAGCTTACCATGAATAGACGGCGAGTAGTTATTACAGGTCTGGGCTGTGTCACTGCCTTGGCCGAATCAGCCGACGGCCTTTTCACTGCGCTGTGCGAGGGAAAAAGCGGTATCTCCGTCATTGAATCCTTTGACACCAGCACATATCCGGTAAGGTTCGGCGGCGAGATAAAACAATTCGATCCCGCAAAATATATCGAGCACCGCGAAAGCAAACGAATGGACCGCTTCACTCAGTTTGCTGTCGCCGCGGCAAGCCAGGCTGTGGATAACAGTGGACTGGATTTTTCCAAAGAGAACGTCTTTCGTACCGGCGTTATCGTAGGCACAGGTATAGGCGGTATCAAGGAAATTGAAGATCAGCACATAAGGATTTTGGAAAAAGGCCCGATGAGGTGTTCGCCTTTCTGTGTCCCCAGGCTTATGGCCAACGCCGCAAGCGGCAATATTGCGATTCGTTACGGCCTTCGAGGACCGAATTTTTCCGTTGTAAGCGCATGTGCTTCCGGCAGTAATGCTATCGGCGAAGCTTTTTCAAACATTCTCGCCGACAGAAGTGACATTGTGATAGCCGGCGGTTCGGAAGCGGCGGTTACCACCATCGGATTGGCATCGTTTTGCGCCGCAAGGTCGCTGAGCACTCGAAACGACGACCTGACTGCGGCTTCAAGGCCATTCGATAAGGACAGGGATGGCTTTGTACTTTCCGAGGGTGCCGGTATTTTGGTTCTGGAGGAAAAGGTGCATGCCGAAAAACGCGGTGCACATATATATGCCGAGATGCTCGGCTACAGTGCCACGGATGACGGTCATCACCTTACCGCTCCCCTGCCGAACGGCGAAGGCGCCGCAATGGCAATGACGCTTGCATTAAAAGATGCCCGTCTCGAACCGAAAAAAGTGGACTATATCAATGCGCATGGGACAGGCACCGAGTTAAATGACATCATGGAAAGTGCCGCCATCAAAAAGGTTTTTGGCGACCATGCCTATAAGTTGCTCGTCAGCTCGACAAAAGGCTCCCTTGGCCATTTACTCGGTGCCAGCGGCGCAGTGGAGCTTATCATATCTATAAAAGCCATAAACGAATCGACAGTCCCCCCCACGATCAACCTTAAGAATCAGGATGAGCGCTGCGACTTGAAAATGGATTTTGTGCCGTTGGAAGCTCGTCAGGCAAATGTCGATATTGCGATGAGCAATTCATTTGGCTTCGGCGGCCATAACGCCTGCCTCATTGTTGGAAAGTTATAGCCGCTCTCACCGACCAGGACCGGTTACCTGTTACGAACACCTCAAATATGCCAGCTATTCTCTAAAAGCTTCTTACGGATTTGCGGTGCCGGGTGAAGGTGTGGCCGCTTCCCAATTGGCTACGTCATTGCCATAATCACTCGCCTCCGTACGAGAAAGTGACTTGCCAAGCCCATCCGCCTCTCTCGGCCATAGGTCCACACCGCCCGGACAATCCTCAGGATGCAAGCCGTCACTGTAAGTCACCCTGTCGATGCGGATATAATGACGTGTGCCTTGATTATCAATATCACCGGGCATGCCAATCTGCAACCTCTCGCCGGCGTTGCTTAACCTGCCGCCGAAACCATCGAGAACCTGAACACCGGGCGGCATACCGCCATGCCTTGCTGTAAAGGCAGTCAGGTCCTTGGCTAATATTAGATAACCATAAGCCTGTATCGTCACAACCGGGCCGGCTGAGAAGGTATAATCAATACCATCGGTGAACTTCCAAGGTGTTAATTTGTCATAGCGGTACAACGTCACCAGTGTTCCGGTTATGTTATGCAGCTCGATATATTCCTCATTCTGATTGCCGGTTGGCGGATTGTACATAATCTCGTTGATAACAACGGGGCCGACTTTAGGATAAGCATTATTCGCATCGGGGGTATTGTAATCCATCGCCACAAAGTTGAAATTGCCGGTGCTGCTCTTGTAGTAACGGCCAAGCGATACGTTGGTCTGCGAAGCGCCAAAATCTTCCACATCGCGGTAGCCGGTCAAGAAGCCATTCGGGTCCAGGTGTGAAGACAGGCACGCCTCTTCGCCATTCTCACTTAAGGCAAAAGGTACGAGACAGCCGGGATCACCAGGATTGTTGAAATCCGTGTCCTGATAGAAAACCAAATAATCATTCGAATCAATCGTTATCCCATTGGCAATCCTGTATTTGGTCAGGTTTGGCTCATCTTTGTCGTTATCACTGAGGAACCAGCCGCCGATGTTGATCGCTTCATCGGTGGTGTTGTACAATTCAATCCAGTCCGGGCCGGCATTCGAATGCGCCATCACTTCGTTAATTACCACGGCACCGGGATTGGGGAGAATGCCACTGTCATCGAAGCCGGGTGTACCGTTGTGGTATACACTCGCACGCCAGGAGTTTTTCTGACTCCAGCGTCCCATCGGGTCGGCCATATCCTGAAATTCACTTTCGCTCACTGCGCGATCATAGATACGAACATCGTCGATTAAACCGTAGTAATAAAGTGGAGAAATAGGTTCGCAGCCAATAAAAGCATTGCTGCTAACCCCTAAAAAACCAGTCGAAGTAGCACTGTCTTTCAACTGGGTA
>JAUWLI010000258.1 GCA_030613765.1 Phycisphaerae bacterium | reverse complement strand
AAAAGATAGAACGTATCGGTTACATGGGCCGTCCAGTAGCGAAGTGCGTCGTTGATGGCGTCTTTGAGCGTTCCTGTTCCGCCTTCGATAGGAATGACTTCTGCCCCGCACAGTTTCATCTTATGGACGTTAACACTTTGTCGCTCAATATCGACAACGCCCATAAAGATTTTTGTTTCCATACCAAAAAGTGCTCCAATCATCGCCGTAGCCAAACCGTGCTGGCCCGCGCCTGTTTCGGCAATGAGTTTGGATTTTCCCATATACTTTGCCAGGAGCCCCTGCCCGAGTGTGTTGTTGACCTTGTGCGCACCGCCGTGCAGAAGGTCTTCGCGTTTCAGGTACACCTTAAAGCCGACATGCTCGCTGAATCTTTTCGCGTAATAAAGCGGGCTGGGCCTGCCGGCATAATCCTTTGAAAGTTTCGCCAGTTCAGAAACAAACCGCTCATCCTCGTAGAAACGATAAAACGCCTCCTCTAATTCTTCCAGTACCGGCATCAAGACCTCCGGCACATAAAAGCCACCATAGTCCCCGAACCTGCCTTTATATTTCATATCTGGTACCCTTTCTTGTATTTCGTGTCTCTGTCGAAGAATCAGGGGGCACGATTTAAGCTCTCAGATGTCGTATGTTTTCGAATAGTTTCTTCACTTTCTTATGGTCTTTTTTGCCCGGCTCAGCCTCAATACCGCTGCAAACATCAATTCCATAAACCCCCAGTTCAACAGCTTCTGCCGCATTATCGGGATTTATCCCGCCGGCCAAAAAAATACGCTTGCCGATATGCCCTATGATATTCCAGTCAAAGCTTAATCCCGTTCCGCCGTACTTCTCAGGATCAAATGCGTCCAGCAAAATGGCGTCGGTAAAATAATCCTCCGCACTTTGAACGTCATTCTGCTCTTTTACCCGTATCGCTTTCATTACTTTTACATTATGAGAAAGAAATTGTTTGCAGAACTCCGGGGATTCATCGCCATGCAACTGAACCCAATCCAACTGGCATATATTTTGAATTTCATGGATTCGCTCTATCGACTCATTGACGAAGACACCGGCAATATCTATAAAACCAGGCAGCTTGTTTATTATCTCCCTCGCCTTGTCCGGCGGCACAAACCTCGGACTTTTTGCGTAAAAATTAAAGCCCAGCAAGTCTGCACCCATATCCAATGCAGCCACGGCATCTTCATAATTGGTAATACCACAAATTTTAACTTTTACTATTAACATATTCGTGTTTTCGATTCGTTTCCTGTGTCTTAATTCACGATCCGCTATTCGAGACCCTGATTAGTTTCTCCATGCAGGCCGAGGCCTCGCCGTCACTGACCGAGGCTTCTGCCAAACCTATTGCCGATTTGAAATCATCAGCTAAATTGCCGGCGATTATCGCAGCCGCGGCATTTAGAATAACAATATCTTTACGCGGTCCTTTCTCTTTGCCGCTTAGTATGTTCTTTATAACCTTTGCGCTTGTTTTGGCGTCGCTTACCTTCAGCTCTTCTATACTGCCCAATGTGATACCCAAATCCTCCGGGTTAATTTCTTTGCCTGCGATTTGACCATCTTTGAGTTCAACTATTTTGGTAACTCCCGTCGTGCTTATCTCATCCATGCCGTTGCTATGAACCACCATTGCGTAGCGTATATCCAACAGTTTGAGTGCCTCGACAACAATCTGCATCAAGTTTTCATCAGCCACTCCTAACACCTGCGCATCTGCATTGGCCGGATTGGCCAAAGGTCCGAGGATGTTGAAGACCGTTCTAAAGCCGAGACTCTTGCGTATCGGCTGGACATATTTCATCGCAGGATGAAACATTGGTGCGAACATAAATCCGATATGTGCCTGCCTTATACACTCTGCCACGACCTCAGCGGAAGCGTCAATCTTTACACCCAATTCCTCGAGCACGTCAGCCGAACCACATTTACTGGTTATCCCGCGATTGCCGTGCTTGGCTACATAGACCCCTGCTCCGGCGGCCACCAGCGCAGATGCCGTTGAAATGTTAAAGGTTTTTATTGCCGCCCCGCCTGTGCCGCACGTGTCAACTAAATTGTCGACATCAACCTTCACTGAAACAGCGTGGCTTCGCAACGATTTGGCAAGCCCAGCTAATTCCGGTGCGGTCGCTCCTTTGGCCCGCATCGCCGTCAGAAACGCCGCAATCTGAACCTCGGGTATCTCGCCTTCGAAAATAATATCCAGCAAGCTCGTCGCCTGTTCAAAGCTCAAACTCTCACCCTCCAGTAACGGCTGAATATATTCGGTTATTACTGCCATCTTGTCCCCTTACCTTTTATTTTCTGCCATTGCTATGGATAAAACATTCTCGATTATCTTGCCGCCTGCAGGCGTCAAAATACTTTCCGGATGGAACTGCACGCCGAATATAGGAAGCTCTTTGTGCTTAATCCCCATAACAATCCCCTCGAATTCGGCCGTTTGCTCAATACAATCAGGGAGATCTAATACACAAAGACTGTGATACCGGCCTGCGTGCAGCGGATTTTCAACACCGGCAAATACGTCCTTTTCATTGTGCGTTACCCTCGACGGCTTGCCATGCATCGGTTCAGGCGCATGGCCAATCTTGCCGCCGAAATACTGGACAATTACCTGGTGGCCCAAACATACACCGAAGATGGGCAGTTTATCTTTGAAATACTCTACGGCTGAAAGCGATATACCGGCTGTATCCGGCGTGCCGGGTCCCGGTGAAATCACAAGCAGGTCCGGGCCAAACTCCCCTGCCACTTGCTTAAGCTCTTCAAGCTCCGTATCAGCCCGATAAACCTTCGCCTGGCAATTACGCTTGCAAAAATCATCCACCAGGTTGTATGTGAATGAGTCGAAATTATCGATAAATAAAACTTTTCTTGTTTCTTCTTCCATCGGATTTTACCTTAGCTTCCACGAACCGCACGCAAACAGGAATTTGCCTTGTGCTCGGTTTCTTCAAACTCGGTCTTCGGGACGCTGTCATGCACGATACCGGCACCAACTCGAACAAAGGCTGCGTGGTCTTTAATCTGCAGACTTCTTATTGTAATACAGCTATCAAACTGGCCGTCCACAGTCAGGTACATAACCGCCCCGCCATAGTAGCCGCGTTTGGTCTTTTCGTATAGACGGATTAGCTTCATTGCTTCGATCTTCGGGGCGCCCGTGAGTGTCCCCATATTCATGGTAGCAAGATACGCATTTAAAGCATCAAGCTCTTTTGCGAGTTTGCCTTTAACATTACTCACCAGGTGCTGCACCGAAGCATATTTTTCAGCTATCAGCAGTTCCGTGACGACCCGGCTGCCCGGCTCGGCTACGCGTGCAATATCGTTTCTGGCCAAATCGACCAGCATCATGTGCTCGGCTAACTCCTTGCGGTCGAGTTTCAGTTCCGCTTCGTATCTAAAGTCCGTGTCTTCATCAATTTTGTTTCCGACTCGACCTCTTGGTTTTGTGCCGGCTATGGGCCTTATCTCCACATGTCGAGTATCGGTACCGCTGACACGCAAATTCAATTCCGGACTGGAGCCTAACAGTATCGTGTTAGCAGTGTTCAGATAAAACATGTACGGTGAAGGATTCAGTTCTCTCAGTCGCCTGTAAACATCCAGCGGTTCATCAGGGCAAGGCTCCATTTTAGTCCTGCTCAAAACAACCTGAAAGATATCGCCATCGAGAATATGCTGCTTGGCAGTCCTGACCATTTGTTCATATTCGTCTTGTTCGGTATCAGTCGAGGCAGGTGGAAGCGAGTTGATACATTTTTGGCCTTTCGGCGCATCAAATCGGGCAAGATTGGAATAGTAGTCGAAGCACTCTTGTGCTTCTGTTATCGCGGCTTCACGGTCGCCATCAGTTATCATAACATTGACGACCACATAGCCTTTGGCATGTTCGTGGTCCATCAGGAAGATATTGTCGGCAAAGTAAAGTTCGTAATCAGGATTGCCGAGCAGGTCATTTTTACTGGGAGGAAGTTTTTCAAACTGGTCGATAAAATCGTAGCTTATCGCTCCGAGCAAACCGCAGGTTACGCGGAAAGGCTTACTCGCCAGGCTAAATGCAAACGCAACTGCCCGCAATACATCCATTTGATTCGTGTTTTGAAGACGGCTTTGCTCATCAACCACTTTATTGACCTGTTTGATTCGGCCGGTAATTGTCTCCGGGCCAAATTCGACCGATTCACAGAAGGCGAACCGATCCTTTTTGGCGGACAAATATTCTATCATGCGCCGCCCGGTCTTACTCAAGGCTTTAATTGTAAAATCAGCACCGGTACCGGTAAGGTAAAGTGCGGGCCTGGCGGTACCGAAACTCAACGCATTTTCCGCTAAATAGTCGCTTGCCTCGAACAAAGCACAGTTTTTAGCCCGGCCATAGTCACTCAGCCTGGCAAAAAAGTCCACCGGCTCGTCCATATCAATCTCTTTGACGATAGGGACGATTTGTCCGGGCCTAGCATCGGCTATTTTCTGCCTGTAATCATCCATATATCGAACCTTTTATCCTAATTTTTATTCGCAAACAGGCGAAAATACAAACAAAAAAAGCAGCCTGTTCTTTTCCAACAGGCTGCCTTTCGAAAAATCAAACAAATTGTTTATAGCAAATTACCGCTCACCTGCTGGTTTTTATCCTGCAGGCCACCACCA
>JAUWLI010000333.1 GCA_030613765.1 Phycisphaerae bacterium | reverse complement strand
GGCCCCAGCCGGGTACAAACATTTGCCGGCGAAAACTTCAGGATGAGCGAGTTTACCGGCGCAGTCCTCGGCGCCCAGTTATCCAAGCTCGATTCAATGCTCGCTCAGTTGCGCAGCAATGCCCGGGCCATTTATAATGGCATCAAAAGCCTCCCCGGCATTAGCCTGCGCTACCGCCCCGACCCGGATGGCGACATTGGCTACGGCGTCTTTTTCGAAACCAAAGATAAAGCATTGCGCGACCGTTGCATCAGGCAGTTAAGGCAGCGAAAAGTCCCTGCTTCCACCCTGTCCGGCTCCGTCCTGCTGCCTATCCAGGAATCCGTAATCAACAAACGAACAAGGCATCCCGACTGGCCTTCATTTAATAGTCCCGAAGGAAAGAAAATCAAATACGGCCCGGATTCTTGCCGCCAAACCCTTGATATATTCGACCGTTTCGTTCAGGTCCGAGTCGGTGCTAAATATACCAAGCGCATCAACGACTATATCATTGATACCATCCGCCGGGTCTATAAATCCCTAACCTGACCGCCCGAGGGTTCGTATAGCCGTTGTCATCCCGAGCGCAGTCCCCGTGCTTTTTTAAGAAATCACGGGGACGAAGTCGAGGGATCTGGTCTAAGAACTGAGTAAATTTCCACGGGTTAAAACCCGTGGCATTTGCCGCAACAGGCTTTGCCTGTCCGTCTTCGGCGGATAACTTCATCTACGGGTTTACACCCGTAGAATTGCGGCAGAATATTAAATCTCCAGATATGTCATTCCTGCACAGACACCGTATCTATTCTGAATATTTTTTGATTTTCGATTCTTGAAAGGGTAATCGTTTTGTACTCATACTTCAGATGTTAATTGGACAGCTTTCCTAATTCCCAATATACCTTGTAGAAGCGGGAAAAGCATGAAAACGTCAATTACTACAATTATGCTAAACCAGTCTAATTGAGCGTGCAAGACAATTGATCCATACAAGCAAAGGAACATCAAAAACAAAGTCCAGAGGATATGCACAACAAAAATGACAACGGCTATTTTGAAATTCTTCTGTTCTAGTGTCCAATAGAATCCTAATGATGCAGCAATGAGGGGTAATGGAACTAAAAGATTTAAGCAAGCCCAAAAGATTGTTGAGTCCATTTTTACATCGTATCCAGCCCATTTCGTCATCACGAATATAATCGGGTGGAATACTATCCCGATTAGTAAATGACGTAAGACCAAAAAGACAGCTGCTATCTTACTGATTGTGATTTGTGTTTCAGGTTTCATACTTGAAATTACAGTATAATCTCCGAGCTTTTCACCGCGTTATTTTAACAATTGCATATCTTAATTTAGGTGACAGATTTGGCAACCAAACAGAGCCAAAACTAAATTTTGTCGTTCTAATCACGAGTCTGGAGCGACGAGTCGCTGATTTCCTAATCCCTGTTGCCGCAATCAAAAATACTCCACAATTCTCAATCTGTCAACCAAAATAGGCGCTCCACCTCAATCGAGCAAAAATCCCTCTTTCGTTTCTACATAAATACACTTATAATCACAGACTGCTTTGTTTTTACGATAATTGATAATGATTTAGAGAAAGTGCTGCTATGACCGCATTCGGCCTTTTGTTAATTACTCTGGGAGGTTTTGCAGCGGGAAGTTTCTACATCCCCTTCAAAAAGGTACGGAACTGGGCATGGGAAAGTTATTGGCTGGTAAATGGACTCTTTTCCTGGATTATCATGCCCTGGCTCATCGCGTTTCTGACCGTCCCGGCCCTGTGCTTGGTACTCCGCGAAGCACCCGCATCCAGCATTTTTTGGACCTTTCTTTTCGGCTTGTTATGGGGCATCGGCGGTCTGACCTTTGGCCTCTCGATGCGCTACCTTGGTATGTCACTTGGATATGCGATTGCACTCGGTTTTTGTGCAGCCTTCGGAACGATTGTCCCTCCAATATACCAAGGCACCTTCGGCGAACTAATAACCAGCATATCCGGCTTAACAATACTTGCCGGCGTTCTTGTTTGTCTCGTCGGTATAGCAATCTGCGGCTGGGCAGGTATATCAAAAGAAAAAGAGCTATCAGCAGAAGAAAAGAAAAAAGCCGTCGAAGAATTCAACTTCATAAAGGGCCTCTTGGTCGCGATATTTGCCGGCATAATGAGCGCCTGCATGGAATTTGGCTTCACTGCCGGAGAACCAATCGCCGAGCTTGCCGTAGAGAACCAGGCCCCGCCTTTATGGCAGAACAATCCTGTTATTATCGTTATCTTTGCAGGGGGCTTTATAACGAACTTTATCTGGTGCGTATTCCTGAACATCAAAAATCGCTCGGCCAAAAATTACATCGATCCCCGCACCCCCCTCGTCAACAATTATATCTTCTCGGCACTCGCCGGCATTACCTGGTATC
Source organism: Phycisphaerae bacterium (assembly GCA_030613765.1). The sequence goes on along the minus strand of JAUWLI010000333.1, from coordinate 1,006 downwards.
TTCAGTTTATGTTCTATGGAATGGGCAAAACCAAAATGGGTAAATATAGTTTCGCAAGCTGGACCGTCCTCATGGCCCTGATTATTGTCTTCAGCAATATCTGGGGCCTGATTTTCCGAGAGTGGAAGGGCACCAGTCGACGCACCCACCGAATTATTTTAGCCGGCATCCTTGTCCTCATCGCATCAACATTGGTCGTTGGATTAGGAAACTACCTTGGATCGATTGGAAAGTAAGCTTAAAAGCCGTTACTGGTTGAATATTGTACTTAGGAATCAAAAATGGCAAATAAAAAGACGATGACTTCAAGAGAGCGCGTCATAAAAGCCCTCAATCATCAAATCCCCGACAGGGTCCCCATTGACCTCGGCGGCTTTCAGACCGGCATACATCAAAAAGCCTACGCCGAACTACTCTCTCACCTTAGCCTCACCGAAGATATTACAATCCTCGACCCCGTCCAGCAGCTCGCCAAACCAAGCGAAGAAATCCTCAAACGTCTCCGGGTTGATATTCGCTACATCTGCGCCCACGGCCCCGTTGATTTCAAAGGCGGAATTGAACAGAACACCCGCGATGGCAGACTCTGGCACGACCTAAAAGACGAATTCGGCGTCGTCTGGTCAATGCCCGACGACCAGGGCCTTTACATGGACATCTCGCATCATCCCCTGGCTTCCGCCACCATCGCCGACATCGATAATTATCCCTTCCCCGATGGCAGTGACGCTTCTCGTTTTACAGGAATTCGCGAAGAAGCCTTAAAATTACGCAGCGATACCCCGTATGCCATATCAACCGGCATAGGCGGCGTCGTATATGAATATTGCTGGTACATGCGCGGTTTGGAACAGTGGTTTATAGATATGATAGAAAACCCCGCCTTTTGCCAGGCACTGCTCGACCGCACCCTCAGATTCTGGCTCGACTATTACACCGGTTTCATGGCCGAACTTGGTGACGTCGTTGACATCGTAATGATAGGTGACGACCTCGCTGGCCAGAG
>JAUWLI010000353.1 GCA_030613765.1 Phycisphaerae bacterium | reverse complement strand
CTGGGAGGAAATGGCCAAACTCGCAGAAGAGGGGAAAGTACGATATATCGGCGTATCGAATTATAGTGTCGAGCAAATAAAACGAATCCAGAAGATTGCGCCTGTCGCTTCGCTTCAGCCGCCTTACAGTATGCTCCATCGTGAAGCCGAAGATGAGTTGTTGAGCTATTGTGCGGAAAATAACATCGGCGTAGTAGCATACAGCCCCATGCAGCGCGGTTTGCTCACAGGTAAATTTAGTCAGGAACGTCTTGAGGCTTTGTCTTTGGACGACCATCGAAGAAAGAGTCCTGATTTTCTTGAGCCGGAGTTCACAGCTACGCTGCAATTTGTTGATGAGCTTCGGCCCATAGCCGAACGCAACGGCAGGACTTTGGCCCAGTTGGCTATTAGCTGGGTGCTTCGCCGGCCTGAGGTTACCGCAGCAATTGTGGGTGCAAGAAGACCTGAGCAGATTGTCGAAACTTTTGCAGCCTCAGACTGGGACCTAAGCCCGGAAGATATTGACGAGATTGAGCAGCTTTTAGTTAAAAGGCAGGAAAGAACCGCAGCTAAGTAAACTTGTAAAGAGAGCAAAAATGGCAAAAGATTCGAAAAACCAAAGTTATGTAAGCCCTCTCGTTGAAAGAAATGCCTCACCGGAGATGGCCGAACTCTTCGGGGCCCGGAAGAAGTTCAGCACCTGGCGCAGGCTCTGGCTTGAGCTGGCAAAGGCACAAAAAAAGCTCGGCTTACCTATAAAACAGAACCAGATAAACCAGATGGCCAGGCGTCTTGACGATATTGATTTCAAAAGAGCCGCCGATTTCGAAAAGAAATTCCGCCACGATGTTGTTGCTCATATCCACACCTTTGCCAGGGCAGCGCCAAAAGCCGCACCGATTATTCACCTTGGTGCCACCAGTTGTTTTGTAGGCGACAACGCTGACCTGATAATTATGCGAGAAGCGCTGCAGATGACGGCCGGTAAGTTGGCCGCGGTGATAAATCTATTAGGCAAATTCGCAAAGAAATATCGTGAGCTTGCGACACTGGGCTATACGCATTTTCAGCCTGCCCAGTTAACTACCGTTGGCAAAAGGGCAACAATGTGGTGCTACGAGTTCGCCTTGGATTTGCAGGAAATTGAGCATCGACTTGAAACACTGCTATTTCGTGGTGTCAAAGGCACTACGGGCACACAGGCCTCTTTCCTGGCACTTTTTGAAGGTAAGCACAGCAAGGTAAAACAGCTTGACAAAGCGGTTGCAGTCGCGTTCGGCTTCAAAAAAACCTGCGCTGTCACGGGCCAGACATACCAGCGGAAAATCGATACCCTGGTGATAAACTGCCTTGCATCCGTTGCACAATCTGCCCACAAGCTGTGCAACGACCTGCGGCTGCTCGCAAATCTAAAAGAGATTGAAGAGCCGTTTGAAAAATCGCAGGTCGGCTCTTCGGCAATGGCTTATAAAAGAAATCCAATGCGTTCGGAAAGGGTGACCGCTCTTAGCAGGCTGGTCCTGAGTCTGGCTTCCAGCCCTGCGATGACTGCTTCTGAGCAGTGGTTTGAAAGGACGCTCGATGATTCAGCCAACAGGAGGGTGGTTATTCCCGAGGCATTCTTGGCCGTAGATGGGATTCTCGAAATCCTCGCCAATGTTCTTGATGGGCTTGTTGTCTATCCGAATGTGATAGCGGCGCACGTCGACGCGGAACTTCCATTTATGGCCACAGAAAATATCCTGATGGCCGGTGTCAAGGCCGGCGGAAACCGCCAGGAGCTGCACGAAAGAATAAGACTGTACTCACATGCCGCCGCTGCACAGGTGAAACAATTCGGCAGACCTAACGATTTAATTAACCGACTAAAAGCAGATATCTCATTTAGAAAAGTCGATTTTGAGAAAGTGTTAAATCCGAACAATTACATCGGCCGAGCGCCGCAGCAGATCGATGAATTCCTGCGTACTGTCGTAACACCCATCTGCAGAAGGCACCGTAAGCAACTAAATAGAAAAGTGGAACTGAAAGTTTAAAGAATAAGATGAAGTTGAAGGATAAGGTAGCTTTAGTAACAGGTTCTGCCGGCAATGGTATGGGGCGAAGCATTGCGCTGACACTGGCTCGGGAAGGTGCAAAAGTTGCTGTAAATTATCGTACAAGCAAAGATGAAGCACAAGCCATAGTCAACCACATCGAAAGCCGTACAGGTAATGCAATTGCTATAGAGGCTGACGTATTTGAAGCCGATGACTGCAAAAATTTAGCGGACGCAACGGTAGAACATTTTGGCCGGATTGATATTTGTGTTGTCGGTCCCGGTGCAGGTTGGCATCCGGAACCTGTCGATAAGCTCGACTCATCCGCTGCGATAGAGGATGTTCGGCATGAGGTTGCACCGTTCCTGCATTTGATGCCCCTTGTACTGCCTCAAATGTATAAGCGGAAGTGGGGAAGAGTAATTGGTATTGCACTATTACCGCCTTATGATTCACCCGCTTACTCTTACAATGTCGGTAAGGCCGCCAGAGTTCATGCGTTGCTCCAGGCACGTGACCAGGCTTGGCGCAATGGTGTGACTGTCAATATTGTTGGTCCGGGTCCTGTACCTGCAATCGAAAGCTTAACCGAAGCTATTGAACAGTGTGACCATGGCCCCGCATGGCAGAAGCGTACCAATACCTCACCGCAGGATATCGCGGAAAGCGTCGCTTTTTTGTGCTCTGATTCCGGCAAGTTCATCACGGGATGTGTTTTACCTTTTTTGTTTCATTAATAAAGAATAGATACTTTAAAAATCTTTTTCCGGGATAACTTATATTATGACAAGAGAAGAACTAATAAAGCGAATAAAAGAAACCGCATACCTCGAAGGTGACTTTACCCTGCGAAGTGGAAAGAAAAGTAAATACTATCTCGACAAGTACCTCTTCGAGACCTGCCCGGACATCCTCGAGGCCCTCGGTTCTGAATTCGCCAAACACGTGGCTGATGACGTAACCTTAATAGCAGGTGCAGAACTTGGCGGCGTGGCCCTCGCGGCGGCAACGGCCATGCAAACCGGAAAAAACTGGGTAATCGTCCGCAACAGCAAAAAAGGCTACGGCACCGGCAAGTTAGTCGAAGGTGTCTTGAAGCCCGGCGACGTA
>JAUWLI010000027.1 GCA_030613765.1 Phycisphaerae bacterium | reverse complement strand
AGCCTTATAAATTAGATATGGATAGAGCCTATGGCGTTGCCGGTAATAGCAATAATTGGTCGGCCTAATGTTGGTAAGAGCAGTCTCTTTAACGCGCTGGCCGGCGCGATGATAAGTATCGTCGAGCCGACAGCAGGCGTTACAAGAGACCGCGTCAGCACCTTCATCGGAAGAGACGAGAAGTACTTTGAGCTTATAGATACCGGCGGATACGGAGTAGTAGACAGCGACCAATTGAGCGAACATATCGAACAGCAGATCCGGATGGCGATTGAGTCGGCGCAGCTTATCCTGTTTATGGTCGATATTCGGGACGGGATTGTGCCATTGGACCAAATAATAGCCCGGCTCCTGCGCAAACACAAGCTTGACGTTATTGGCGTTGCCAACAAAGCTGACCATGCCAGGCTGTTTCCGGCAGCAGGAGAATTCGGCAAACTCGGATTTGGCGAATTTCTTTGCATCTCAGTAAAGAACAATCTTAATAAAGCGGTCCTGCTCGATAGGGTCTTCGAGAGAATCGAGCATCTCGAATCGGCCAAACCAAAAGAGCCGACCATGAAGATTGCGATAGTCGGCAGAAGAAACGCCGGCAAAAGCACACTTGTAAACGCTATGGTGGGCTCGGACAGGGTCATCGTCAGCGAAACACCGGGTACGACCAGGGATGCGGTGGACGTACGGTTTGAAAAAGACGGCAAAACTATCATTGTTATTGACACCGCAGGGATAAGGAAAAAGAGCAAAATAGCTAACAGTATTGAGTTTTACAGCTACGTCCGCGCGACACAGTCTGTCCACCGGGCCGATGTCGTACTGCTTCTGATAGATGCCACACTGCCGGTTTCACAAGTTGATAAAAAATTGGCCAGATTCATCGCCGAGGAATACAAGAGTTGCATATTGGTCATAAACAAATGGGACCTTGCCAAAGAATCGGCTGCGACAAGCGACTACGAGGAGTATTTGACGAAGCGGCTGCCGGGATTAAAATACACACCGATAGCCTTTACTACTGCAACCAGAGCAAAAAATGTACAGAGTGTTTTGGATTTGGCGGCTGATATCTTCAAGCAAACAACTACGTGGATACCCACTACCAAATTGAATAAGGCACTTGAAACTATCAAGGCCGAACATGTCAGCGGTGCCAAACGCAAAGCTGGCTGGCCAAAGATTTATTACGCGACACAGGTTGCCGTTAATCCGGTTACAATACTAATGTTCGTAAACAAGCCGGAGCTTTTTGAAGAGAATTATATGCGGTTTTTGAAAGGCAGACTACAATCAATGCTGCCTTTAGGTGAGGTGCCGATCAGGCTGCTGACTCGAAGGCACAGAGACCGATAACAATGATAAATTAAATGAAAGAATCCATGAAATGAGTTCTCTGTTTGTAGCAGGAATTTCAGTTTTTCTATTAATCTTAGGGTATATTTTCTACAGCAAGAAGGTCAAACAATGGATAGGCCTTGATGACAATGAGATTCCACCTTCAGTGACGATGAATGACGGTGTTGACTATGTTCCGGCCAAGCACTGGACGATTCTTTTTGGGCACCATTTCGCTTCTATCGCCGGAGCTGCACCTATCATAGGACCTGTGATTGCGTGCCTGTATTGGGGGTGGCTTCCTGCAATTATTTGGATTGTGGTAGGTGGAATTTTCATCGGAGCCGTACACGACTTTATATCGCTTGTGATGTCACTACGAAACCAGGGCAAGTCCATTACTACTGTTACCGAGTCTGTAATGGGCAAGACGAGCAAGATTCTTTTCAGCGTGTTCGCGTTCTTATCCCTGATTCTGGTGGTTGCGGTGTTTGCGGCGGTCGCCGGCAAGACGCTGGCAACAACGCCTGCAGTTGTAATTCCCACTTTCGGACTTGTAATTGTGGCCCTGATTGTCGGTATCCTGATGTACCGTGTACAGTTGCCCGTATTGTTATGCTCTATAATAGGAGTGCTGCTGCTGATCGCTCTGATTGTGGCCGGATACTACATCCCGATAGAGCTTCCTGTGGAAAACGTGGAAATCGCTATAAAGTTGTGGACTGTAATATTGCTTATCTATGCTATGATTGCATCTGTAACACCCGTGACTATGTTGCTTCAGCCAAGGGACCATCTTGCAGGTGTGGTACTATATCTGGGATTGTTCTTCGGATTTCTGGGTCTTATTGTTACACACCCGAATATGAAATCGCCGGGCGTAGTCTCTTTCTCCTCGTCTGATGAGGGATGGATGTGGCCTATGATGCTCGTTTCAATCGCGTGCGGTGCCATCAGCGGATTCCATAGCCTGGTCGCAAGCGGTACCACTTCAAAACAGTTACCGCGAACGCGCGACGCGAGGGTTATCGGGTACGGAGGGATGATTATGGAAAGTGCGCTTGCAGTTCTCGCGGTTATGGCAGTTGCTGCCGGTTTATACTGGAAGAGCGCTCCTGCAGGAATGGAGGGACTTGTATACCAGCAGGTTTTCAAAGAGGGAGGGTGGATAAAGGCATTCGGGGAAGGATACGGGCAGCTTACGAAGGTGTTTTTCGGGGGTTTGGGGACACTTATAGGCATAACTATGCTGAAGACATTTATTATGACAAGCCTTGATACAGCGACGAGGATTTCCCGCTATATGTGCAATGAGCTGCTTGGAGAAACATTCGGTATACGTATTATGAAGAACAAATATGTGGCCGTTTTGCTTGTGGGTGTTCTGGCGGGAGCGCTTGCTCTGGGTAACTGGAAGGCTATCTGGCCGATATTCGGTGCTTCAAATCAGCTCATTGCCAGTCTCGTCCTTATTGTTGCAAGTGTGTATCTGCTGAGCCGTAATCGGAAGTTCCTCTTTACCGCGGTACCGGCTGTTATAATGCTTATTACCACAATTGGTGCGCTGGTATACAAAACGTACAGCTTTATTACCGCCGAGAAGGCAAATATCATGCTTGCAACAATATCCGTGATACTCATAATTCTGGCGATATTTCTCTCGGTCACGGGATTGGTTAGTGCTATACGAGCAAGAACGGCGATTGCCGGTAAGCGTCCAGGCGAAAAATAGCGGGATGAGATGGCTGTTTAGCCTGAGGGACCCTTGGGGGCCTCGGCAGAAGAAACAGGTATCAACTTAAATTTGGCTTCTGCCGGCTTCTGGTTTAGCTCAATTTCGCCGCTGCGGAGAAATTTTTCGGGGAAGTTGTAAACAACTTCTCTTTTTTGTTCCTCCGTGGTGTCTTTATCCTCGTCGAGGATGTACAGTGTCATCAGGGCGAATGGTTGCAGCTCATAGGCCCGTTCCGCATCAGGCGTAGCCCTGATAGCAATAGGACTCAGTACCTCATTCAGATTGGTTACCTCAACGTAGTATTTGCCCTGCAGGGTCGGACTTAAGGCGATACTGAGCGTTCTTACCTTTTCTACGGTGCAAATTTTAAGCCGGTCCGGTTCCGACGGCATTGTAATTACCACGGCCTCGGGTGCTTGTCTTGTTTGTCCGGCTGCCAGCCTAATATATGGCGTTTCTTTGATTGGCGAGACTCTTGCCTGCTCAATTTCCCTGGGTGTCAACAATACTTCTGCAATGAGTTTTTCCGGACCCCAATCCTCGGGCACAAGCATATCCACTTGCACCGGATCAACGGTTGCTCCACCTATTGGATTTCCATCCTCATCTACACACTTTACATCCAACGGCCTGCTAACAAGCCCAACAACTTTAACAGAGAGCGTTTCCGGCTTGCATGATTCGACTTTGAGACCAAGTCTTTTTATTTCCTCATCTTTCTTCAGGAATGGCAGCAGGGGCAGAGGATAGCTGGCAGGTTCATTTATTTTTTCCTTTGTGGCATCAAAGTCAATTTCGAGCCTCTCCTCTTCTAATTTCCTCCTCATATCATTAATCTTTCGCAGGGGACCCTTAAGAACAATCTGCTCAATAGTAACGGACGATGCATCGTCGAAACTTACCCAAAGTTCGGGATTAGACTTGACAACATTAATCGTAACATTTGACACGGGAAATTCTTCATCCAAAGCCAGGTCCGCACAGATCCAGATTAAGATTGTGATGAACACCACAATCACTATTTTGCCGTATTTGGGTTTTCTCATCATTTTGATTTGCTGATACTATGCCAAATCTTTATGTTCCTGGCCAGCCTCTTTATCTGGATGCCCCCATAGTCTCTCGACAATAGGTACATACTCGGCCATCGTGCTGGTCAGATGCTTTCTTAGCTGAGACTCGCTTATGTCTCGGGTCAACTTTCCTTTCCGGGCAAGCGTAATAATACCGGTTTCCTCACTTACCACCAAACAGGCAGCGTCTGAACCTGCCGTTATGCCTATCGCGGCCCGGTGCCGGGAACCGAGTTCAACACCGTCAATACTGCCGGCTTCAGCTAAAGGCAACTGCACTCTGGCAGCAACTACTCTATCGCCTCGTATTATAACGGCCATATCATGCAGGGCAGTACCGGGGTAAAAAATAGTCTTGAGCAGCTCAGACGTAACCCTGGCATCGACTCGAACACCGGTTTCTATAAACTCGCCTAACGCTACCCGTTTCTCAATAACAATGATAGCTCCGGTTCGAGCGGCGGAAAGCTCAGTTACGGCAGTGACCATTTCTTCGACGGTTTTTACTAACTGCTGTGATGAACTTGCCCAAAACCTGGGCTGGCCTATTCGTATGAGTGCTCTTCGAATTTCCGGCTGAAATGCTGCGACGGCAACGACCAGGACGCCAATTAAAAAGTAACGATAAAGATACTCCAGGCGCTCGAACCTAAGTTGCTCTGCCACCAGATTTAAAATGAGCACGCCGGCAATGAGAATCAATATTACGCTTCGGAATAACCTTTCTCCGCGAGTACCTTCGAGGAAATCGACAACCCAGTAAACAACAAGGCCTAAAAGAAACAGCTCGATAACAACACGCCACCATTCATACCCTGCCACCCTGTAGAAATAGTCTAAGAGCGTTTCCACAAATCAAATCCCTTTTTTACAAGTGCACAAGAACATAGGAGCACAAGACAACCTATGGTTTGCACACTTATAATTTGTGTCCTTGTACTCTACATATCAGGGTATTCTTCTATCTGTGAGCTTGCTCGGCTTATCCAAAAGCAAAACCCTGTCTATGTCTGCCATCATTCCCTGCTGATTAATACGAAGATTGCGCTTGTGCCGTCTCTGCCCCTCAGCCACAGTCTCGCCCGGCTGCTGGGAAGAACAGCCGAAGGATAACAAGACCAAAGTACCCAAGAAGACAAGCAAAATCACTTTACAGGTAAAAAAATAAGCTTTTTTCATCACTTTTTCCCTTTTTGAAATCTAAAAAGCCGACTCTACTTCTCAGATAATCGTTTTTGTGCCGGTCAGCCGGCAAATTTACCACATTGAGCAGCACAAAATCCACCGCTATTTATTAGCCTATTATAGCAGCTATCGACCCGGCTGTCAACTCAAAAAGCTACCTTGCCAGTCCGAGAATACCGGTTAAAAACCAAATTTACTTGACTCATTACAGCAAAAATGGTAATAATTACAGGTTCCAGACAAATAGGAGGAAATATACATGGACAATAATCGACGGAATTTTCTGAAAACGGCGGCTGCCGGGATGGCTGCGGCGGCATTGCCTGGATATGCACGGGAACCAAAGAAAGAGGGAAAAAAGAACAAATCCGTGGCCCAGACAGCACTGCCCCGCTGGCGGGGATTCAACCTGCTGGATATGTTCACAATGCGAAGCAAAGGTGATTTCCGGGAAGATGATTTTCGCTGGATGCGCGATTTTGGCTTTGACTTCGTTCGTTTTCCGATGTGCTACCGGCTGTGGATAAAAGATGGCGACGACTACAAAATCCACGAGCCGATGCTCGAAAAACTCGACCGGGCTGTGCAGCTCGCCGGTAAATACGGTCTTCACGTCAGCCTGAACTTCCACCGCGGGCCGGGCTATTCGGTGAACCGCGAATTCATCGAGCCGCATAACCTATGGAAAGATGCCGAGCCGCTCAAGGCGTTCTGCTTCCATTGGCAGATGCTGGCAAAGCGATACAAGGGCATTTCAAAGGATCAACTCAGCTTCGATTTGATCAACGAGCCTCCTTCAATCGGTAATCGTATGAGCCGGGCCGACCACGAGCGCGTAGTTCGGACGGCGGTGGCGGCCATTCGCAAGATAAATCCCGACCGCATCGTTGTAGCCGATGGTATGAGCTGGGGCAATGAGCCGGCACCGGAGTTGGCCGACCTTGGTATCGGCCAGAGTACCCGGGCGTATCAGCCTATGTTCATCAGTCACTACAAGGCATCCTGGGTCAACAGTAAGAATTTTCCCGAGCCGGCCTGGCCCGGTCACGGCTGGGACCGCAAACGTTTGGAGAAGCACTACCAGAAGTGGATCGACCTTGCGAAAAAAGGCGTGGGCGTGCACTGCGGTGAAGGCGGCACTTACAACAAAACCCCGCACAAAGTGGTTCTGGCCTGGCTGCGTGACGTCCTGGAAATCCTTACCAGCAATGGTATTGGCCTGGCGCTTTGGAACTTCCGCGGCTCATTTGGCATTATCGACTCGGGTCGCAAAGATGTGAAATACGAGGACTTCCACGGCCATAAGCTCGACCGAAAGCTGCTGGAACTGCTGCAGGAGTTCAAATAGTTACGCATCCGGACTGGTAGCTGATGATTGAGAATCTTCATCCTCATATTGGAATATTTCTTCTATCGGTTTTCCAAAAGTGCGGGCTATTTTGATAGCAAGAGGCAGCGAAGGTGCGTATTTGCCGGATTCGATGGCGATGATAGTCTGGCGGGTTACACCTGCTTTGTCGGCCAACTGCTGCTGTGTCATTTCGCCGTTGTCAAAACGCAGACGACGTATCTGGTTTTTTAAATCACTTTTCGCCATCTTTGCCCCCCCGGCCATACTGGACCAGAATCACCAAAGAGTGCACTAGCGCAAGAGTAATCCCAATTCCGAAAAGCATAATTGGCAGCACATTAACTGAAATTGAACCACTCGGCCCAATAATTGACCATGGAATCATACATGCGGCAGTAAAAACGAGCCAAAATACAGAATACGCAGCTAAAATTGCTCTGTAATTAATTAATTCGTCGCGCTCATCGAAGCTCACCTTGTCGCGTTCTTTCTTATACAAGAGTGGTGACAGCCCCATAAGACCAGTGATGCCCATGAATCCGAACCCACCAAGCGCACGTCGTATTGGCAAATCAACGACAAAGTAGAATACACTGACCGCTATTGCGCTAAGGGTTAGAGCTATTAATATTACAATCAAATTGAACCTTGCTATCTTTTGTGCCCTGTTCATGATTATTCTCCTTTACCTGTCCGGCCGTACTGAACCAAAATTGCAACCGAGCTTACAATCTTAATAAAGACAGCTCCTCCGGCAGCCATCAGCGGCAAGGTTATCGTCGGCACAGAACTCTTTGGCCCCATCCCCATGAAAATATGAATTGCAAAACTGGATACAAAAAAAACGAACCAGAAGGTTGTATAGGCAAACGATACTGCTCTTTTGACAATAAGAGTGTCACGCTCATCACTGACAACCTTGTTCCGGCCCTTTGGTTTTTTAAACAAAAAGGGATTGAGTTTTAGAAGTGCCATGATCACAACAAACCAAATCCCGATTGTTGAATAACCGCGTATGTGGATTTCTATTGCGACCGCAGTTGTTGTAATAAGTATCGTTGCAGTTATGACGATTAAGTTAAACCACGCTAATTTCTGGTATCTATTCATGATTTTTATCCTTTTCAAACTGCGATTTACTTTCTTTTAATGTAAAGCATATCAAACATAATGTAAAGGAAACCATACTATATGTCAAGTACATTTTACATTTTTTTGTAAAATTTTTTAAAAAATTTAGAGCTGCAACAATCCTTTGGTCAAATTCCGCACATATTTCCGAATATATACTTAATGACAGTTATTGATTTGCAGACAAAACAATGCATATTTTGCGCCGAGACGATTCAGGCTCAGGCCATCAAGTGCCGGTTCTGTGGTGAGTTTCTCAACAGCGATAAGGCCAGGGCCCTGCAAGCCAATTCTGGGCCGGATTCTCAGTCATCCGAAGATGACGAAACTGATGATACAATCCTGTTTGCTGGTAATCCGTCTCTTTTGGGGATGGTGCCGGCAGTGGTCAAGGGTTTGTTCTTTCTTGTTGCGGCAGGTCTTTTGATAAAACTACCTCTCGAAATTATGGCTGATGACCTGCTGAGTTTGAAACTTACCGACAACCAAGCGTTGGCATTCGGCCAATACAGGGTTATCGCCGGTTTTGGGCTTGCCACAATTGTTGTGCTGATACTTGTTATAAAAATGGTCAAACTCAAGATGATCTATTATGAAATTACCGCCGATAGGATTGAGTGGGGGCGGGGTATTTTCGACAGAAGAGTAGACAATCTGGATATGTTCAGAGTAATTGACCTGAATATGCACAGAACCGTGTTCGATGTTATTTTTGGGATAGGCTCCGTGAGTTTGATAACAACCGATAAAACGGACCCGGAGTTCGCCTTCGAAAAGATAAGAAGGTCTCGCGACCTGTACGACATTATCAAAAAAGCCAGCCTCAAGGCGGATCAACAAAACCGTGTCATACACATGGAGTAATGAGTTGGCAGCAATTTTAGATTAACTGCTTTTGCAATCGATCCGGGATGTTTGTTCGTGTTTTAGCAACTTTGCTTTTAAATCTGTTCCTCCGGCAGCACTGAAACCGCCGATTTTGCCATCGCCACGGATTATGCGGTGGCAGGGGATAATCAACGGGAGCGGATTTTTGGCAAGTGCGTTGCCGACGGCCCTGGCAGCGGCGGGCCGGTTTAACTTTCTCGCTAATCCGGCATAGGTTATTGTTCGGCCAAATCCAACATTTCTGCAGGCAGTCAAAACCGAGCTAAGAAAAGAACTGAATCCCTCCAGTTCGATGGGAATATTCCTAAAATCCACATAAGCGCCTTCAAAATAAGTGTTTATCTGCTCCTGAAGCGGCTTAAACAAGCTTTTGTCGAATTGAGCAGCCGGCATATTTTTTAAAAGCAGAGATTTGATTTTTTTGCGTTTCGGCCCGGGTAGTTGAGTTCGACAAAGAGCATATTCAGCGCCGACAAGGCCGAAATACCCCCATTTAGTCTTAAAAATCGTATATTTTATCGCTTTTTGCATTTTTTACTCATAATTCGCTGGCGAAATATTATCTAAATGTGCCAAATTCATTGACACAAGAGCAATATTTTGTTAAATATAATAGTTTTTATAGAAAATAGCTAATGACGGTTTGCAGCAAAGGAAGCTAAAAACGTAAAACGAAAAAGTAGAAACCATAACTTAAAATCCAAACTGATTTACTTCTTAAGTTCTATTCTCTGGTTTTGCACTTTCAGCTTTAAGTTTTTAGCTATTTTGATTTATGTCTCTTGAAGAACTAAGAAAACGGATAGACGAACTCGACCACCAGCTTGTGCAGCTACTTAATGAGCGTGCGCGCGTTGTCATAGAGATAGGGAAGCTGAAAGACAAGACCGGCAAGGCGGTTTATGCACCGGACCGCGAAAAAGAGGTCCTTGCCAGGATTGCCGAGGCCAACAAGGGTCCACTTCCGGCCAAGTGCCTGGTGGCCATCTGGCGTGAGTTGATGAGCGGCTCTTTTGTGCTGGAGAGGCCTTTGCGAATCGGCTACCTTGGTCCCAAAGGTAGCTTTAGCCATACTGCGGCTATGCTCAAATTCGGCCAGAGCGTCGAATATGAGTCGCTCGCGGATATCACAAGCATCTTCGATGAAGTCAGCAAGGGTCATTGTGATTTGGGCCTCGCTCCGATAGAGAATACCACGGGCGGCGGCGTAATAGAAACACTCGATGCCCTGATAGATTCAAATGTGAAAGTTTGTGCCGAGGTTCTAATGGCTATTCATCATAATCTTTTAGGCAATTGCTCGCTGGAAAAGATTGAGAAGATTTACTCAAAGCCGGAAGTATTCGCCCAGTGCCGAAACTGGTTAAGCGCCACCTTCAAGGAGGCGCAGACTGTTCCGGTTGCTTCCACTGCCAAGGCGGCACAACTTGCATCAGAAGAACCGAACTCGGCAGCGATTGGCTCCAGGGTCGCAGCGGAGTTGTATGGACTGAGAATTATTTGCGAAAACATCGAGGATATTGCTAATAATGTGACAAGATTTCTGGTAATCAGCCAGGAAGATTCAAGGCCGACCGGCGAAGATAAAACCGCTATACTGTTTAGCACCGCTCATAAGGCCGGTGCCCTGGCCGATGTGCTCGAGGTTTTCAAACGATACAATATCAACCTGACAAACATAGAGTCCAGGCCCAGCAAGAAAAGGCAGTGGGAATACTATTTCTTCATGGATTTTGTTGGACACAGGACAGAGAAACAAGTTCAAAAGGGACTGGAAGAAACCCGTAAGCATTGCCTGCAGCTTTCGATATTAGGCAGTTTCCCGAGGGCAACAGAATTACTTTAATCGCGGCACTCGGCCCATAACCTAAATGACAAAACATGAGCACTGTATTAAAACTTTAGGAGTTTTTTTATGAGAAAGCCATTTGTGGCCGGCAACTGGAAGATGAATACCGACAGTCAAAGCAGTGTAAGTCTGGCCGAGAGCATTGCTTCCGGGGCTTCTGAAATAGCTGACCAGAGCGTTAGCATGGCGGTCTTCCCACCTTTTATTTACCTGCCATCCGTGATCAAGGCCCTTAATACATCGAACATCGCGGTCGGCGCGCAGGATTTGTACTTTGAGCAAAACGGGGCTTTTACCGGCGAAATAAGTGTATCGATGTTAAAAGATATTGGCTGCACCTATGCCTTGTGCGGTCATTCGGAGCGTCGGCACGTTATCGGTGAGACCGACGAGTTAATAAATAAAAAAGTTACTGCTGCCATTTCCGGCGGCCTTCTGCCGGTATTATGCGTGGGCGAGCTGCTCGAAGAACGGAAAGCATCACAAACAAACGAGGTGGTGACCCGACAGGTAAAAGATGGCCTGGCCGGTCTAAGTGCTGAGAAAATCTCCGCCGTAACCATTGCCTATGAACCGGTCTGGGCCATCGGGACAGGCCTGACAGCAACACAGGAACAGGCACAGGAAGCACATGAACTTGTGCGAAAGCTGCTTGCCGAAATGTATGACGCCCAGTTAGCTGAGGAAATCCGCATTCTTTATGGCGGCTCGGTTAAGCCCGGCAATGCAGCAGAGTTGATGCAGCAGCAGGACGTAGACGGTTCGCTGGTCGGTGGGGCAAGTTTGAAGGCAGATGATTTTTTAGCAATAATTCGGGCGGCAGTGTAATTGACAATTGGCTATTTACTATTGTAAAAGAAACAACAGAAATGGCGATTGTGCAATAATAGAAAATAGTAAATAGCCGATCGAAAGGGGAACGAATATGACTGTTTTTCCATTGTTAGCAGTAGGTTTTATTATGAAGGTCGTTGCTGTCCTTTTTGTTTTTTGCGCCTTTTCATTGATTCTAATCATTTTAGTTCAAAAAGGCAAAGGCGGCGGTTTAAGTGGGGCTTTCGGCGGAGGTATGGCAAGCGGGATTTTGGGTTCCAAAACCGGCGACTTCCTGACCTGGGTTACAATAGTGCTTGTGGGTGTATTTCTTACTCTTGCGGTGGTGATGGCCAAATTCTACAGACCACCTGATGACCTTGACGTAGGTACCACGCCACCGATTACTACTTCTTCAGAGTTTCCGCCAAGTTCGGAGTCGCCATCACCGATTGGCGAGACCGGGACCCCGCCGGGCGGTGAGAGTACTGATGCAAATTCACCCGGAATAAGGTAGAAATCTTCATAAGCGTGCCATAATAACGGGAACCGCATTTTGCCCGCCAGTGAGAGGGCAAAGCAGGAACCCTGTCGAATGCGTAGTTGATTTAGTTTGAAAGTGTAGTGGCTATGATAAGTAGCATGACCGGATACGGAGACGCGGAAGGCCAACTCAATGGCGTGACCTACGCGGTGGAAATCAGAACGGTCAACAACCGTTATTTCAAGGCCAATATAAAATTGCCGGAGACGGTAGCGTTTCTGACAGAGGCTATTGAAAAGCTTCTGCGAGAAAATTTGTCACGCGGGACGGTAAATTATGTCCTTCGGCTCAGGAATGCATCAGCAAATGTGCTCTTTGATATAGACGAGACGGCTTTGCAGGCCGTTATGGAAAGATTGAGCCGGATTGCCTCTTCGGCCAATATCAATTGCCCGATTGATATTAGCAGCTTGCTTAACCTGCCGGGGATATTGGAACCGGCATTACCGGATGAAAATATAGCCGAACAAATCAAGAAGACAGTTTTGGAAATCAGTCAGGAAGCAATCGAGAAGCTCAAACAAATGCGTGCCGCCGAAGGAGCTGCTCTTGAAGCTGATTTGAAAAAACACTGCAGCGCTATGAAGCAGGACATTGAGCGAATATGTGCTCGAAGTGAAATTGTCCTGACGAGATATGCAGAGAAACTAAAGAAAAGAGTTAATGAACTGCTCGCGGGTGCAAAACTGAAGTTGGATGAAGAAACACTTGCCAGGGAAGTGGCGATTTTCGCCGAGAGATCGGATATATCTGAGG
Organism: Phycisphaerae bacterium; assembly: GCA_030613765.1. The sequence goes on along the minus strand of JAUWLI010000027.1, from coordinate 2,884 downwards.
AGATTGCCCGGCTGGATTCGCACCTGCAGCAACTGCTGCAGGGCTGTCAGACAAATTCCCAGGCCGGACGAAAGTTAGACTTCATCAGCCAGGAGATGCTCAGAGAAGCTAACACCATCGCCAGCAAGGCCTCTGATACCGAGATTACCAGCTGGGTGGTCGACATAAAATGCCGGATAGACCGGATTAAAGAACAGGTTCAGAATGTAAAGTGATAGAGTAATATCACGCGCTGCGTATATTCTTTGCGTAAACATCACACGTAACAGACAACGAAAATATGAACGAGACAAAGGGCAGATATGGCAAAATTGTGATAGTGAGCGGCCCATCCGGTGTTGGCAAGAGCACTATCTGCAAAGAGGTGGCTAAGCGGCTAAATAATGTTTATCTTAGTGTTTCGGTCACTACGCGGCCGAGGAGTCAAGCCGAAGTCGATGGCCAGGACTATTGGTTTATATCGGAAAATGACTTTCAACAGCGCCTCGATAAGGGCTTGCTGCTGGAACACGCCGAGGTTTTTGGCCATTTGTACGGGACACCAAAGGAAAAAGTAGATGAAGCGCTGCAGCGAGGCAGCAGCGTTATCCTGGAAATCGACGTTCAAGGTGCGAAACAGGTCAAGCGCATACACAAGGATGCCGTGATGATTTTTGTTCTCCCGCCGACTCAAAAAGAATTGGCAGAGCGTATGAAACTCAGGGGCAGAGAAGACATTGAAACGGCTGAGGATAGATTGAACGGGGCAAGCGGAGAAATCGCCGCTGCCTGGCAATATTATAAACACATGGTTATAAACGACAACCTGCAGCAGGCGGTAAACGAGGTTGTAGAAATTATTCAGCAAAATTAAGTAAAACTAACTGTTAGTACGAATTTGTATAAATTCGCGTTGAGTCTTTGATGTTAACCGGAGAAAAATATTATGATAGAGGAGCTTAAGAGCACCGATCTAATCAACAAATTCGGGGGCAGATTCAAATTAACGGCACTGGTCCAAAAACGTCTGGACGAACTCGTGCAAGGTGCCCGACCCCTGATTGAAGATGCCGAAAGCAAAACAATGCTGGAAATTGTTATCCAGGAACTTCTGCAGGACAAAATCACTATAGATGTCCCAGACAGCAAGAGCGACCAAGCGGATGAAGAATGAGCTTAACTGTGGAGTGAAAAGACAGCTAAGAACACCAACCGTCAATAGTGAAAACGTGAAGCCGAATATGGAATATATTTCAAAACAATTATGCGGCCAACGAAAACGAGTTGACAATGCCCACAAAAAAGACAAATCTGAAAATTAAAAATTTAAACATTTTGCTGGGTGTCAGCGGTGGAATCTCTGCATATAAAGTGGTCGATTTGGCCAGTAAGCTGACCGCCGCCGGTGCCGGAGTGAAGACGGTAATGACGGATGCCGCCTGCCGCTTTGTCGGGCCCAAAAGTTTCGAAGCCGTTACCGGCTCAGCAGTCTTTACGAGTTTGTGGAGTAAGTCTGAGGAACATAGAATCAAACATGTAAGTCTTGTCAACTGGGCTGATATTGTTGTTTTGGCCCCTGCAACGGCGAATATTATTGGCAAAATTGCAAACGGCATCTGCGATGATTTGCTTAGTGCAACTTTTTGCGTTTGTTGGCAAAAGCCGATACTTCTGGCACCGGCGATGAATGGTAATATGTGGAACAATCCCGTTGTGCAGCGCAATCTAAAGACCCTCAAGGAAATGGGATTCAACTCAATAGGTCCCACAATAGGACGGCTTGCTGACGGGACAATTGCAGAGGGCAGAATGTCGGAGCCCCAGGATATTTTAAAAGCGATTGAAAAAATCGCAACAAATTTGCCACTAAGACACGAAGGCACAAAGAAATTAAAAAATAACAAATTAAATTCTTAGTGTCTTGGCGCCTTGGTGGCTGACAAAACAAAATGCATCTTCTAATCACAGCAGGCGGTACACGAGAATATATAGACCCGGTCCGCTTTATCACTAATGCAAGTAGCGGCCGGATGGGTTATGCACTTGCCAGCGCAGCGGTCAAAGCCGGCCACAAAATCACGCTTATAACGACGCCGGCTGACCAGCAACCACCAAAAGAAGCGAAAATCGTCAAGGTTGAAACTACGGCCCAGATGTTCAAAGCGGTGCAACAGCAATTCAGCCGATGCGATTGCCTGATTATGGCTGCGGCTGTGGCTGATTACACGCCCGTTAAAAAAGCAAAATCCAAAATCAAGAAAACAAACAAATCTCTTACTATCAAATTAAAACCCACAGTTGACATTTTGAAATGGGCAGGAAAAAATAAAAAGAAGAATCAAATCGTCGTTGGCTTTGCCCTCGAAGACAAAGCTATCCGAACGCGAGCTGAGAAGAAGCTGAAAGAAAAGAATCTCGATATGATAATTGCCAACACGCCTGCGGCAATCAATGCGGAAAAGACAACCATTCAGATAAAGACACTTCATTCCAAATGGACAAACCTGCCGACAACAAGCAAGACAGTCATTGCCAGGAAGATCATTACTATGCTGAGTAACTAATCCTTGTCTTTTATTCCAAGGTCGTCTTTTGTAAGGATGGATTCGAATTTGTAGCCGGCCTTCGTAATGTTTTCCCCGGCCCCCTGTTTACGATCGATGACGCAGACGATTTTTTTAACGGTTGCGCCGGCCTCGGTGATAACTTTGGCTGCTTCGCAGACCTGTCCACCGGTGGTGGCGATGTCCTCTACCAAAAGGATTACGTCGCCGGGCTTCAAGACACCTTCGACTAACTTGCCGGTGCCGTAGCCTTTTTTGCTGTTGCGGACGATTACCCAGTTTTTTCCGGTTTGCATGGCCGTTGCCGCCGCGAGGGCCACGCCGCCAAGTTCTGCACCTGC
>JAUWLI010000315.1 GCA_030613765.1 Phycisphaerae bacterium | reverse complement strand
TAGTTTATCCAGGAATGTTCGCAACATATTATTTACGGCACAGTAGCAGCTTGGTCCTTCGGGCCTACCCATGGTGAGCAAATCGAAACCGGCGGCCTCTGTGATTGCCTGCTGGATGCTGTATTCAAGGGAGCGCAACCGGTCCGTACCTTCACCACCCGGCTGTTTTTGACGGGTTTGTTCGCGGATTTCCGCAATGGTGTCCTCAGGTTGAACTCCCAACATTTGTCCCAGGCAGGCATTGGGGTCGGCATCTACCGCAAGTATAGCGCCTTGAGATTGGCTGCACAGAAGCCTGATAATAATAGCGGACAGCGTTGTTTTGCCGGACCCGCCTTTTCCACTTATAGCAATTGTTGTTGTCATATCTGATGCTTTTTGACTCGTGTTAGGTTTTACACTTCACGCTTTTTACTGATGGGAACAGGGATAAATCCGTATGTGGCAGAAAACTTGCTCTGACAAATTCATCCATGTAGCCCGAATGACTCATCAAATCAAAATAAGTCATACTGTTTGCGATTTTTTCGGCTGTTTCAAGGGCCTTTCGACTCATCAGGACCGTCTTTGCTCCCGCGATTGATGTGTTTCCCACAAATTGAATCTTCTCCACGGGCACATCAGGCAGCATACCGACTGTAACGGCTTGCTGAACGTTCATGAAGTTTCCGAAGCCACCGGCGATGTAAATGGCGTCGAGGTCTTCTGTTTTAGTTTGCGTCGAGTTCATAAGAACTCTAATCGCGGCAAATACCCCTGCCTTGGAACGGACCAAATTATCGATGTCGGCCTGGGTGATTACTATTTCCTGGTGTTCGTTAGCCGCCGGCACTAATTGGAATTGTAAGCCTTCATCGCCTTCTGTCAATCTTGTGTCCCCGTTGGTTTTGAATCGACCTGTTCGGTCTATGATGCCGCTTGTGAACAACTCGGCAATTGTGTCCAGAAGCCCCGAACCGCAAATGCCGGCAGGATGGGTGTTGCCGCTTGTCTTGAACTCGATGGAGCCGTCCGGGGCAATGTTTAGTTTTTCGATAGCTCCGGCTCCGGCCCTCATGCCATGCTTGACGCCGCTTCCTTCGAATGCAGGCCCTGCCGAACTTGAAGCACAAACCAGCCAGTCTCGATTACCGAGAACCACCTCGCCGTTTGTTCCGATATCTACAAAAAGCGAAACCTCTTTTTTTGTATAAATTCGTGTAGTTAAGACGCCTGCTACTATGTCGCTGCCCACATAAGCCGCAACGCTGGGCAGGCAGTAAAGTAGACCTCGCTTGTTAATCTGGATGCCTATTTCAGCCGCCCGGATAGGCGGCACAAAGCTGGCCGAAGCGATATATGGCTCTCTGCGTATTCGTGTAGAGTCTAAATTCAGTAAGAAATGCACCATGGCCGTATTGCCGGAACATATTACTGCGGTTAACTCATGCAATTCGATTTTCTGCCTTGATGCCAGCGTTACGATGAGGTTGTTTACGTCATGCACGATTCGGTTTTGCATCTCATCGAAGGCGTTATTTTCTTCAGCGTAGATGATTCGGCGAATATAGTCTTCGCCAAAGTTTATCTGGCTGTTATATATAGCCTCCGTATCCATTGTTTTTGCATTGGCCAGGTCAAGAAGATGGGCCACAACCGTCGTAGTTCCCAGATCAACAGCCACGGCAAAATTCTTCTCACATCGTTTGATCGGCTCGACCTCTATTACTTCCGTGGTTCCGCTTCGCCGGCCAATAGTTACGGCAACCTTATATTTCGTTAAACGAAGCACCTTCGAAAGTAACTGTAGAATGCGAAAGCCGGTTTGCATTATAGGAGCGTCAATCTGCTCGCGTATCGCCATATACAGACGCTCGTGGTCGGCTGTATGGTCGTTTACCGTGGGTTCCGACATCTCAACGGCAAGCTTTCGAACCAAAGGGTCGAACTCAAAGACACCTTCCTGTACATCACCGGCAAGCTCACTAAATCTGTGGGCATCGGAGTCCATCAGGATTTGACTTGTTTCGATGGTGTGGAACTTCGGAACGGTTATTGTCATATCCGAAAGGACCTTTGTCCGGCAGGCGAGAACGATATTTTCACGGGTCTCATCCGGAGTAAGTAAAGTGGTGGGTTTGCTTTCGAATTGTCCTTTGTCGATTACTACCTTACATTTACCGCAATACCCGTCTCCCCCGCAGATGCTGCTTAAATAGACGCCGGCTTTACGGGCCGCCTCAAGGAGAATCGTCCCGGCAGGGACTTCAGTTTTAAGGCCGCTCGGCTCAAAAAACACTGTGCATTTTTTCGGTTTCCCGTCCATTCTCACATCTCATGAGCCGTGTCCCGCGACTCGAGAGGCGTTGCACATAGCGACTCGCCTCTATTTCCAGACTTCCTGCAGAAACTTTGGTATCATCGACGATTCTCTTGGACCCACTATGATTTCCCAACCTGTAGCCTCTTCGAGTTTGCCGCTCATCACCGCCACGTAACCGGGAATTATCAGTTTACGGTGCTTAACCAGGCCCTCGGCCTCATATTTTGTCATGGCGTCGGCTACGGTCTTTTCGTTGAGCTTATCTCCTGAATAAGACGTCAACACACTTGTCCCTTCCGTATCAACGACAAGGATATAGCTTGGCACCCTGCTGGCCTCGACGTCCGATTCCACGGTGTAGTATGTCAGTGAGAAGTTTGTTGTAAACATCAGTGGTGCATTTTCGTCCGGTTCCCCGATGGGATATACTTTGGGTTCTACCTGGATGGGCTTTTGTGGGTCGCTGAAGACATTCATCCTCGCAGTCAGCATGGGTAAGAACGCATATAGCTCAACCGTATTGACCACGACGATACTGGAATGCTTGCAAATCAGACTTGTGGCGTAGGTGGCCTGTTGGTCTGCGTCTCCATCAGGAACAAAGGACATCGTTGGATAGCCTAACGGCCTGAAGGTTTTTTTCAGTGCCAGGGCCCTTATCTTTGAGAGATTATACAATTGGTCCCGAAGGTTTAATCCATCGAGGCTCAAAACGATATCCTCGACGCCTTCGGCCTTGATTTTTTCGGTCAAGTCTGCCAATGCCTCGACTGATTCGGCACATGCGGCGAGCGGGCAGTTGTTTTCTTTGGCGATTTTCGCCATTGCCTGTGCTGTGTCCGGTGTGGCCTTGCCGATTAGGGGACAGCTATCGGCTGTCTTGGCGACCGCCGCGGCTGTAGCTTCGGGTGAATCTGAAAGGAGAATTATAGCCAGTTTGCTTGTGTCCTTTACCGTTGCAGCAGCAGTGGCGAAGGTATCAGCTGAACCGCTGTCGTTTGTAACCGCTATGGCGTTCACTGAAATATGTAACCCGATACGTTCAAACTGCAGTGCATTTATGGACTCAATGCGGTCTTTTAAATCCTGGCCGGTAAGTTTGTCCGATACAGTTACTGCCAAAACAGTCGGATTGTAAAATTTCTCTTCGTGTCGGAACATCACAGTTTCCTGGCCCACCTGAACTTGATTGTCCCCGCTGCCAAACTCTACCAGGCATATTGGCGGGGCGGCGGCGGCTGCAAGCTGTTCTTTGGCTTCTTCTGAAACGTCGGGGCAGTCTTCAAGTTTAGCGCGTTTTTGAGCAAGCTGCATGGCAAAGGCCAGACATGTAGGCATTCCGCACTTTTTACAGTTGGTTTTTGGTAGGAGTTTGAAGATTTCTAATCCTGTT
>JAUWLI010000009.1 GCA_030613765.1 Phycisphaerae bacterium | reverse complement strand
CGAGTTTCGCAGAGAGTCGTTGGCAAGCTCGGGCCTGCGGATGGTCTCAATGGAGCAGTTGGAGAAACTGATTCGTTCGGCGGTGGCGCCATCCTTAATATACATTCCGATTCCGATGGTGGAATCCCGGATGACACAGTTCGAAACCTGTATGTTCCTGAAGTCACCTTGTGACTCGGTGCCAATCTTGACGGCCGTCGCCACTGAAGACATTGTGCAGTTTGTCACGACTATATCCTCGCAGGGTACGCCCTGTCGTGTCTTGCAGACGATGCAGTCGTCGCCGGCGATAATATAGCAATTCGAGATGTGTACGTTCTTACACGAGACCGGGTCGATACCATCCGCATTGACACGGTAATAATTATTTAGAATGCTTACGCCGGTAATATAGACCTTCTGACAGAACTCGAGGTCGAAGGTCCAGCTGTCGCTGTAGCGTACCGTGATATCTTTTATCATCACGTTCTCACATCGGACGAACTGCAGGATCCCGACGCGGAAATCGGGCCTGGCCCTTTTGTCACCCTTTTTTCGGCCGAGGTCTTCCTGCCCTGTTCCGTGAATTGTTCCTCGGCCCCTGATAGTGATATTTTTCTGGTCGCGAGCATATAAGAACCGGTTCCCATCCTTATAATGGGCCTTCTTCGGGCTGACCCATAGTGTGGCTCCGGCTTCGAGATGCAAGGTGACATTAGATTTGAGCCGGAGCCCGCCGCACCCGTAATCGCCGGCGGGTACGTACACGGTTCCGCCACCGGCGGCGGCACATGAGGCGATTGCTTTCTGGATTGGCTCGGTATTATCCGCGGTCTTGTTGCTGATTGCACCGAAGTCTGCTATGCTGCATACCCTTGCCTGAGCCGGCAAGGAGCAGAGCAAGATAATACCCATACTCATGATTAGCCCATATCTGAACATTGCATATTTCTCCTTGACTGATATGTCCCATATTTATTGCATAAGATAAGTTCTTCGCTGTGCACAGACTATAATACTATAACAGTGCGTCCAAATCAAGGGCCCTGCTGTACTTTGGTGGCGTTGACCATGCCAAGGCCGGGCGTGTATACGTAAAGGCGAGGATGCGTAAATGATGAGATTGGGTGTGGAAAGGTTGCATTTTCAAGAAAGGTATGATATTCTATCAGCAGTAAGAAACAGGGACGCAACAAGCATTTGATATGAGAAATACCAGTTAGATTAGTCTTTAGCAAAGTTTGAAGAAGTTCAGTAAATTTAAGCTAATCGATAGACGGGTCAGGTATTTTTATGTTCAATGTATTCGCTTTGGCTGGACTGTATATATTAGGCGTCTTGTGGTGCTATGAGATCATCGGTAGATTTCGAGAAGACGTACAAGAAATTCGTGAAGTAAAAGAATTTACCCGAAAAGCCGCTATAATTTTTATCTGGGCCATAACGGTAGTAATTGCAATCGTGCTGATAAAGTACAGTATGGTAATAATAAAGGAATTAGTCTTATTTTATCATTTATTTTCATAGGGCCGATATTGACCAAACAAACAGAATTTATTGCTGAAGAGAAAAGAGATTCAGGTGTTCGTTGCACGCCCTGCCGAACTTATGAAGTAAAGAGTGAGGTGAGCAAATGAGAGTTTTTGAAGGTAAACTGGGCCGAATAAAGTTTTGGTGTACATTGACCTTCTTTTCACTTCTTGTTTTTAGTCCGGTTTTGTCGGCGGATGAGGTTGATAAGTTAATTGAAGAAGCCGGGGCACCAGCAAGCTTCGCTATTCATTCGGCCGATTTCTCTGCCAAGGAGGAGAAGTTTACGTTTGATTCCAACGAGGGGCAGATTGAGCGCAGTCTGTGGGTAATTAAGGACAGAGAAAATTACGTAGCTGTCTGGCACCAGGAAGCAAGTAAGCTTTACGTTGTTGCGGCGAATCCCGCCCGAGCAAGTAAAGAAATCAAGATGCCTTCGGCGTACAATACAGGCGGTAATACTTTCGACGGTAAGTTAGGTGTGCGGGTCACGACGTTTCCTTATTGCTACGGGGCTATTCAGTCAGCGGACAAACGCAGGTTCAATTTCACCAGCGGTTGGGGGACGTTGACACTGACGGACACATCAACCTGGTTCAAGGAGCATAATACCGAGGCAGTTTACGCCCTTACGTTCCGGTGCGACCCGGTCCTCGGTTACGTTGTGGATATTGATATTGAATTCAAGACCAATGATGAAGAAGATGGAAACGGGAATCCATTCGAGCCCGAATTGGTCAATCTTTACCCGAACCATACTTTTATGCAAAAGATGCTCGATGCAGGTTGGCGATATGAATACACGGTTTATACTCCGCCGAACTCGGAAAAATACGTCGGCTGGATAAATGATTTTTCTCAATCGAACCCTGCGGACGGCGTGCGACTTCGAAATGGGGGTTTCAGCTCTTTTCTTTTCGACCCTGAGCGTCAAGGACCTGCGCTGACCTGTACGGTAGACGATGGAATAAACTTAAGGAGTGCCACGTACAACCTTCAGTTTAACCAGCACTATTATGTTTCGCTGCCCAAGGGACGTGACATGAACGGTTATTTCAAAGTTGGCGCCAAGTATCGTCTCGTGTTTTTGCCGCGGGATATAACACGGTATATTATGGAGAAGGTCGAAATCACCGACCGGGGAAGCAACAATGCCTTTGCGATACGAATCGGAGAAATCGAAGACTTCGAGACAAACAGAATCTCCAAGTCATCTGAATACGCCAAGAGCTACCCTGCGCTTGAGCTTTCAGAAGCGGAGGCCCATAGCGGAGACAAGTCCTTAGCCGTTGACGGGGAGAGCAGATTTCGGATAGATCCACAGCCGGTCCTTGAGCCAAACGCAACATATATGCTCGAAGCCTGGGTCAAGGTTGTTAAGGGACAGACAAGTAAAACGGAGGCTTATCTTCTGGCCGAACCTTCCCAATGGATGCCTAAGGGTACGAAGCTGGAGGCTTATCAATCGAAGGGCGTGAAGGACGAAGATGGCTGGAAAAATATTACGCTGGAATTCAAGAACGGACCTCTTGGCGCTACTTACCGTCTGTATGCGGTGGTCAAGGGACAATGCGAGAAAACCTATTTCGATGATGTTAGTATAATGATGGTCAGCCCACCTTCCGACATTTTGCTTGATAACTATAATTTAGATGAAAGCCGTTAGAAATAAGACGCCGGCGGTTTCTCTGTTGCTTTTTAGTGTTTTGGCGTGCAGCACACAGCCACCATACTGGTTGTAATTCAAGGGGGGCAAATCCAACATATACGAATTCAGAACCATCAAGCAAACAGATGATGGTGTGGCCGTGTCTATCATCGGCAAGTATGACACCGGAACTGAGAATACCCGTAAAAGGTGAGCCGAAACTCTTTATCAACGGCAAAAGCCAAAAAGCATCATTTATGCGCGGATATTTGTACTATTGTGTGCCGGGGCAGTAACAGGGTGAATAAAGTAACTCGCAAGCATGTGAAAAAGGACTGGAAAACGGAGAGCAATTTGGGTATTATGTCAGGTCGTAAGCCCTGCGATGTAGCCGGGCGGAGTTATTTTCAGGAACCTCGGTCAACAACAGAATATGGAGGTAATTATGAAAGACAAATCAATGGTGATGAGTATTGGTGTTTGTTTGCTGGTAGTGGGATTAGGTTTTGCTATAAACAGCTACGCCGGCAGGCGACCACCTTATGAGAAAGTGCATGATATGGACCCTGCCCTGCTGCCGCCGGTGATTACGCCGGAAGATGACCCTGCCAAGAAGCCGTCGGATGCGATTTTCCTTTTCGACGGCAAAGACAAGACACTATCGGATGAATGGGTGAGCGGGAAACTAAAATGGAAGGTCGAAAACGGGTATATGGAGATCGTCAAGAAAGGCGGCGGTATTCGGACAAAGAAATCGTTTGGCAACTGCCAACTGCATATCGAGTGGGCATCGCCGAAACCGCCAAAGGGCAAAAGTCAAAGCCGAGGTAACAGCGGTATCTACTTTATGGAAAAGTACGAGGTGCAGGTGCTCGACTCTTATACGGCGGACAATTATAAAGATAACAGGACTTACGCGGACGGTCAGGCGGCATCACTTTATGGTCAGTATTGTCCGATTGTCAACGCGTGCCGAAAGCCGGGCGAGTGGCAGACGTACGATATCAGCTTCCTTGCTCCGAAGTTCGATAAGGACGGCAAGTTAGTCCGGCGTGCACGTGTCACCGTGTGGCATAACGGCATTGTCGTGCAGAACAATGTCGAATACTGGGGGCCGTCGGAACACAAGCAGAAGAATCCACAGTATCGCAAGCATGAAGAGAAGCTGCCGATTAGCCTGCAGGACCACGGCAGCCCCGTGCGGTTTCGCAATATCTGGATACGCGAGCTGCCGGAGCAATAGAAGAAGAAAACAAAGAAGCAACAAAACAAAGTATTTTTAGCCCGGAGTTCATCAGGAGATTAGTTCCGGGCTTTTTTATTTGTGACAGGAGAGGGGACAGCACAATCTTATCTTTATTTGGAGGACCGCGTTCACAAGGCATTGGAGAATGGCCATTAGAGTGTTGAAAAACGGGATAGGTGCTCACAAAAGGCCGAAAGAAGGCTAATATTGTTGTAAATCACAGAAGATTTTGGTATTATATCTGAATCGAGGAGTTTTTTCCAAACGGAGTAAATATGAAACGGCAGGTTAATGTTTTAGGAAGGAAGGAGTGAAGATTATGAGGATTCAAAAAAATGCAATACTAACATTGATGAGTATTATGTTTTTGCCGGCGTTGATAATGACGCCAACAGAGGCGTTGGCTTCATGCTATCAACCGGACGCACCTGATTGTCCCTGTTTTTATGACAGTAACGCATGGGACCCCGGAGGCGGCGCTATTCAGGATGTGGCGATTGAGACAGTAGGGACAGAGGAATCCTGCGTAGCAAATGGCGGCAAGCCTTATTACCAGATGGTGCTTGGGTGCAACAGTGATGTCTGTGCACTGGTGCAGGCATGGCTGCTGAGCCTGCCCGGTTGGATGGTTCCTGATATTGACGTGCGACAGGCATGGTGCTCAGAAGCGATTTCATACTGGCATCGTGAAACCGGTATTCCCTATTCCGGAGGATACAGGATATGTGGTTGGCATTGTAACTGGCTGAATTACAATGTCGGGCAACTTAAGACGTGGTACACCACCGAGGAGGACGGCGGGCGGGGCAGATGGATCGAGCCCGGAGATGTTGACTATGAGAATTATGTGCTTGGTGAAACGCTGCCCGTTCCGGGTGCATACGTATCTTATCGAACATACGATGACTCTAATGACACATGGGTTTACGACGGCGAGTCGCATAGTCTTATGGTAAATGAGATGTGGCTGCACAAAGACGTCCACAGCGACCTCTTTCAAGTGAAGATAACGCTGCTTGAGGGCAACAGCGGCAACAAAGTCAAGAACGAGCGTGAATGGGAAGACGTGCTGGCATTAACACCTCAGGGCTCCGGCTGGATAAAAGGCAATAAGAAAATCTATGGTTTTGGCGTTGATTTGGATTCCGGAGGACAGCCCCTTTACGACGCATCAAGATTGCATCTCGTACCCTGGCTGTTCGTTCAGGCTCCGCCGCAGCTCGATCCTGTTATGACGGAAGATCCGATCTGGGAGCAGTTTTATCGTCCATATATTCCCCCGCTTAAAACATACGCAAAACTGCTTCATCAGGCGGGTGGCGAACCTAATGTAACACCTTCAACACCCGGTTTGCCAATCGGCGGTATCCCGGACGGCCAACAGGTCAATTGGCTTTTTCCTAAAGGATTGCCGGGCGGCGAAGAGGTTGTTATCGACTTGCTTGATGTCCATCCGCTGCCTATCAAAGGAATGGAATTGAGCTGGAGCAGCAGTGCCCTTCCCGGGGACTATAGGGTCCAATTTACAACTCCCGGCCAACCATACCAGGATGCAATAGTACCGAAGATGCCGGATGTGAGCCAAGTTCCTTCAGGTACATCAATTCCCGTACCGGCCATCTTCAATAGTTCCGCAACCGGGGTGCAGGTTAGATATGTAAAACTGATTTTCCCAAGTTCCTTTCAGCAGGACGCATTATTGCAGGAGCTTCGGTTCCTTTATGAGCAGGGTCCTATGGCCGATTCCGAAGTGTGTCCGTTCACAATTCTGGGCGACCTGGATTATAACTGCCGGGTTGATTTCTATGATGTTGCCCTGATGGCAGGCAGCTGGCTTATTGATTGCCACCTGACCCCCCAGAACCCGGCCTGTGTGCCTGAATAAAGGTCTTTCCCGGTCAAAAATAATCCTGACAGGACAAGGGGGATATTCCTGAGGCTGTTTTGACTGGTTTGGCAAAAACCTCGTAAATTGTTTGCATCAACGCAAGGAGCGCGGTTATAATAATTCAGACAAATACAACGACGGAAGTATTCATTTCTTATGAGTAAGTGTCGGTTTATAAAGTCCTTCTTAAAGAGAGAAGGAGAAGCACAATGCGTAAACGAAAAGCATTTACGTTGATAGAGCTTTTGGTGGTGATTGCGATAATCGCGCTTCTGATGGCGATACTACTACCCGCACTCGAGCAGGCAAGGAACCAGGCACGGGCGACGATTTGTCAATCTAATCTGCGACAATGGGGTCTTTACTGGATGATGTATGGTGATGATTACGAAGGGTCATTCAGCGTAGGTCTTATTCCTTCCGGTGGAGGTGGATGGCATCGTGGCGAATGGATAACAGCGTTACGTCCTTATATAAACACACAAAGGCGCAAAAAGCTGCTTCTTTGCCCGATGGCTAAGGAACGCCATCCTAACGGCGCAGTGTATGGTGGTCCGTTTTGGACTTACATAATGGGTAGAGCCATATCGGGCAATATTGGGGATGAAGAGTGCAGCTATGGTATGAATAACTGGCTTTATAATCCGCCGGAGAATGTTACGGAGATTCAGCGTCGTCCGACTAAATGGAACTGGAGGATGATGGATGTGCCAGGTGCAGCCAATGTACCTGTTTTTATGGACAGCATGTGGAGGGGAGGGGGACCGGGTTACGGCATTGCTCCGGTCCGCATTGAGCCACCAAGCGAGAATGGCGAGTGGAGCGGCTATAATGCAGAAATGCATCATTTCTGCATAGACCGGCACAACGAGTGCATAAATTGTGTCTTTTTGGATTGGACTGTCAGAAAGGTCGGACTTAAGGAGTTGTGGAAGCTGAAGTGGCATCGAAACTTCGATACAAGCGGCTGGCCGGGTGTCTGGCCTGAATGGATGCGACAATTTAAAGACTACTGAAAAACATTTCCAAGGAGGAGATGACTATTTAGTCCCTCGAGGAGCGTCTATTTCCTATAGGTCCCCGCCTGTTGCGTGACCGCATCATACCCACCGTCCGCTGCTGCCTGTTTCCCCGTGGTCCCCTTGGTATATCCCTGATTTCATACTTACTTTTTCTTGCTTTGGATTTAGAAGGAGGCTTCTTTTCCGTCTTGCCTGCCAATCGCAACAAAGCGGACTTGCAGACGTCCCTGGTGTCTCTGCTACTGTGTTCGAGTCCCTCTTTCAAAACTTCCAAGGCCATTTTCTTCATCCTTCCGCGCATATTTCTCAGTCCATAAGTGGCCGCGTTTTTGGTAGTAACATGAGCCTTGCTAAACAAAGCCGCTTGTAAGATTTCTAATCCATCTTCCTGCATCCAGGAGAGATTAAAAGCAGCCTGTCTTCTATTTGATGCGTGTTGTGAATGCAACTCCTCCCTCAGCTTGCCAAGAAGCTTTATAGAGGCCTCATCCTTTTCCCGGCCCGTTGGTTTTCTTTTTTCTATCTCCATATAGCCTCTCCTCGATTTATCGATAGGTTGAATTAAATTGCTAAAGCAGTTTTTCCTTTTTCCTAACCGCCGAATTACATTGTCATTCAGTATTAGCCTGCTAAATAATCAAACAAATTACGAGGAGAACGATCTCTCAGTACACGCTGAGAATCAATACTATCGTCTCCCACATTTTTTCCTCCGAAAAGCCAGACTTCTTTGCCTTATAACAAAACCAGCCGTCTGTTTCCACTCATCCAATATCTGCTCTCAGCAAACAGCCGAAGACGGAGAAAATGGAATAGTCACATTAGATCAATACACGAATCCCTGCTATCCACTTCAATTTATATTCTAATAAGATACAATCAGATTGTCAAATAATTTACCTAAACTGATAGATTTTATGCAGGCATCTACCGTAATTGTATGACACATAAGCTATTATGTTAAATATAAAAAGGGTATTTTTTATAAAATATTTTCTGTGGGCATTTATGTCATATGCAATTTGGGAATGATTCATATTAGGTGACATAGTTGTATAACATTCAGTTTGTTCAATAAACGATCTCCATAGTCAAGCTGGGTAAGTAGAGTGTGGGGACGTGCTTTATCCAAATCAACGCCATCTATTCGGCCTGACGTTATCTCTTAACAGATTTGATATCCGAGATGCCCTTCGGGTGCCCTGCCTTGTGCCCCATTCGGCCATTGTTCCTCGTGTTGACGAACTTCGGTCTCGGCGTCCATAAGTGTAGGGATTTGTTTGGCCTCTTATAGGCATTTGACCTGCCTGTCCCCCGTACGTCCCGCCGAACCGACCTGCAGTCAAACCGGGAGCAAATCCAAAGCCAAAACGAGCAGGTTGAGATAACAGGTAACTAATGTCATAAACACGTGTAACCATTTTGTCGGGCAAAGACTCTTTTGTTGCGATGATAATTACTCCACCTTTTACAACATAGCCCAACTTTGCAAATCCGCTGTAAACCGACATCAATACAAGCTCAAGGCCCGTACGCAGGCGAATCCCGGAAACACCGTCAATTTTTATGGGAGTATCGGGCTCGACATAGGCATTTTCACTTAAGTCCTTCCACAACACGACAATCTTCAACGGAGGCTCGGCAGAATTACGCAAGATATCAATTGCCTCGCTAAAGGTTGTATGAAAGGTAAGGGCCGAAAGGTCTACCGTGCGGCGTTCCTGATGACTGTTTTTTCCACCCGCCAAAGCCACCGCATTACAGAAACCTAAGAGGTAAACGGCAAGTACGATTGCATTCGAAATCCAGCGTTTTTTCACATTCATCGCTATACACCTTTCCATAGGTTGTATCAATTAGTGCTCATGTTCCTTGATATAAATATTGGCGAATTGAACAGGGTCGCCATGATGCTGCAGCGCGATAGGACCACGTTTGGGCATGCCGGGAAGTAGAGCCCAACGGATAACTTCTTTGCCATTGAGTACAACATTGACACGGTCGTCGATGACAGTGATTTCAAATCGGTTCCATCGGTCGATAGGATTGTCGGCCCTGGCGATTGGTGTTGCAGCTTTACGCACTTCGGGGGGCATATTTTTATCCGTGCGATATCCCCAGATTTCACCTGAGCCGATGGGCCAGTTCCAGATATTGATCTGACTCTTCGAGCTTCCTCGAAGATAGATACCACTATCGCCGGCAGCGGGCACAGAAGCAACCTGATCCTTTCCGCTGGAGTCGGTTGCTTGTGAACCATCGGGCAAAATTACGGGAACCTGTTCAGTTCCGTCTTCGTGTGGAAGCCGCCAGTCAACGATGAGGGTGAAATTTCCGAATTCCTCCTGTGTCCACAGGTTCTTGTCTTGAGCTTCGCTTTTGCCGTCGTAATCCAGGACCCAATTTTTTGCCTTCCAATGTCCCTGATGCCCCGGTTCCTGCTTCCAACCGCGCAGGTCGAGGCCATTATAAAGCGAGCGAAAGCCCTTGTCTTTTTGTGCGACTATTTGTGGTGGCGGATTGGTGCCGGGCAGTTCGCGGATACGAATGTTTCGGAAATGGACTTCACTGCCTTCGGATTCGAGACAGATATATCCCTTCCGTGGATTCAAACGTGAGCCGCGAGTGACCACCTTGCCGTTGACAGCCAAAGCAACGGTTGCATTTTTGGACTCAACACGATAATGGTTCCATTGGCCTGCCGGTTTGCATCGCCTTTCACTGGGCAAAGCGCGATTCGAACCTGAGGGATGTGGCTTATCCGGCTTCATGGTGGCACCGTGGATGGGAAATATATCGCCATGGCTGGTATAATTTTCGGTGTTGCGACCATCAAGGATTTGTACCTCTATGGAACGTGTGAAGGGCTGACCCTGCGCGGTCACGGGATCAGAGTGAATAAATAAGCCGGCATTGCCGCCCTTTTTCATATGGCGCCATTCGAACTCCAGGATGTAGTTCTCGTAATGCTTATTCGTTCTCAATACACCAGTGGGGATACCGGTGCAGATAATCATCCCGTCGCGTACGGTGCATGTTTCCGGGGCGCAATTGACATTTACCCAGCCGTCAAGATTTCTGCCATTGAATAAAGGCACTAAGTTCTCATCAGCTCCATCAAGCTGCTTTATCATAATATTTCGGAGCGTGATGTTGCCGTTGAGGTTCTGAAAACCGATGTGTCCTTTGAGGGGGCGTTTGGCCAGGGCCGGGCCCTTTTGCTGGCGTGCTTTGTTTTCGAGGGATAGATCGACGTTGATAATCTTTACGCCGTTCAGCACTATCGTCACCTGGCTGCCGCGGGCGGTAATCAGCCACGAGTTCCACTGACCGACTGGATTAGTGGCAACCTTGCTCGGGGCAATCTCATCGTAAATCGAGCCGGTACACTGCTCAGTCCTGGCGCTGCCGCCGTAATAGACCCGATCATCCACTACCTGAATCTCCATCGCTGTATAGGCGGGGTCGCCCTTCGGGGGAAATCGCAAGCCTATGCCACCATTGCTGCCCCGAGTTATCTTGGTGTCAAGCTTCAGGACGAAGTCGCTGTACTCTTTTGTCGACCTAATCCAGGTTCGTTTGTTCAGGCCATAGAGAACTCCATTTTCCATTCTCCAGGGTCTGCCCTCGACTTTCTGTGACGCGGCCACATTTGACCAATCGCTGACCTTGAAGCCTGTTAGGCTGTCGCCGGGGAACAAAGGGACAAAACCATCTTCGGCGGCCTGCAAGATCGTGGTGTTACCTGCGATTATAGCACATCCCACCATCAGAATTAGAAAGAAATTGCAAAGCTTTGTCATCGCCAAGACTCCTTTACAACTTTTTATTTAGAAATTCTTACTCAAAACGCATAACAAAACAGTATACATTATTATAACATGTTCAACGTATCATAATACCCGAATCAGCCTGCTAATTCCAATCTATTTTACGAACATTTTGATACTGCCACAGTCAATCATGTTCCACCCTAAAATGTAAGGTCCAACAATCTGAACAGTTTAAATGCAGGTAAGATTTGCTATTGCAGCGTCAAAACACAGTACAATCTATTATCAGGGCCGATTTTGCCAGCCAGGAGGTTAGGAAAAGGTGGTTAAACACATGAGTACAATCAGCATTGAGATTTCTCACAGTTATTAACAAAAAGCGGCCTTGCGCTGAATCGCACAAGGCCGCTTGTTGATAACTGGGTGCAAAAACACCAATTCTTCAGCCAGGATGACGTTAAGTGACGCCGCGCCTCAATGACCACGTACGGCTACACCGTCTTCACCTACGAAATACCGGTCTCCACCTTTAATCTTCAGATCGTAGAGCCTGCCAGTAAAAGGCACTTCTCTCTTTGAAATAGTCTTGATTCTAATTGGACCCTTTAATGACTGCATTTTTGAGCCGACTTTCAAGTTTTGTACCAGGACCCATTGATCGGAGGCAGTTAGAAAATAGTGTGTATTTACAACATTGATGCGATTTCCGGTTTCGAGCACTATATTGTAATAGTCGTACGTTCCCTGGTACTCCAGGATATTTTCAATTTCTTTTAAGCACACCGGTTTTTCGAAGGACGACACTGTGTCAGTGGCATCAAGCTTACCGACCTTCTGGCCAGCGGCAACTTTTGAGATTTGCACCTGTGCTCCATCGATCCAGACAGGAGTATCGGCAGGGAAACAGCCGGGCGCGCCTGGTGGTTTTGATATTGGCCCTGGCCCGGGGCTGGGGCCACACTCATTTACCAATAGTGAATCCGTTGCGCCAACGGGATGATCCGGATCATAAGCTGCACACACGGGAAACATGCCCCGCTGTATGGGCACTACCGGATCCTGCCACGTATAGATGTTGTCCTCATCAACACCACAGAACGATTGTTTTTCGAAGTCCACGTGGATGTCCATAAACAATACGTTCTGTCCCTCCCTTTGGTGAGCAGCAGCATTTCCTAAATTGGAGATTTTGATTCCTGCATTGTTCCTACCGGTGTTGGTCGGATCGAAGCTGGAAGAATCATCAGCATAATAGTCTAAATGCGGATTCCTATCTGCCGCCACGGCCATGCCCGGTTCGCTTGATGCGGTGCTGAGGAAACGCTGGTTATAAGGCATGTGGTAGGAGTAGCTGCAATGGTTGTAGGGGCCAATATTGGTGGGCCAATTGGAAGGTCCGAAATCCCAGGCATCCTCATCCTCAAAGTTTGGTATGTGATCAGAAGCTTTGAAGGCTTTCTTCGTTGGCTCACCCTTGCAGACAAATGACTTTGGTGTCACCTCTGCAAACTTTACCAAACTATAGAAGCTGGAAGAGATGGTTGCTATGCCGGGTTTACCAAAAGCAGATGTTCTATCGGCAGCAGCCCAACTGGGAACGTGATCGGCCCACAAGGTCCCTGTAAAACCTGCACGCGGAAAGTCGTTGTCGTAATCGTTTGCATAGATGAGCATCGCCCTGCCGATACCGGACAAGTTCGAGCCGCAGACCATTCGGAAGGCGATTTGCCTTACCCTGGCCAGGGCCGGCATCAAGATGCCCATCAGCAGAGCTATGATCGCAATCACGACCAACAACTCAACCAATGTAAAACCTTTTCTTTTTCGTAACATTTTTTGTCTCCTTTACTCTTTTCGAGACCCGCAAATGCAACCGTTTTTAAGCACGCTTCTGTTACTTTATTTTTATTGATTTAAATAGATAAATTCAGTTCAATACTGCCACATGGGTACGTATAAAATCTCGTTTTTTGCGAATCTCCTTACTCTATAATTTAGCCTAAAAACGGTTGGGTCAAATCCACTAAATTGAATTGTTCCAGTTAAGCTCATGTATCGGCACTCGCTACATTCAGAGCTGTTCACAGCGCAACGATACAAACAACGCCGGCAAAGAACCGTTTTTGGCAGGCAGGTTTAAGATATGAAAACGAAATCAAATTATGATGGCAGCTTAAATTATAATAAGTTTTTCAAACCTACCTGTCTTAACACAAAACATCAACACAAAGTTGGTAAAGAACCTTTTTTGCAGGCAGGTTTAAGATATGAAAAGAAAACAAATTATGACGGTAAAATAAATTATAATAGGTTTTAAACCTACCTGACTCTATTATTATATTAACATAACGCCAGTTCTTTGTCAAATATAATATCGGCAAATCAGCCACGATTTTTGAAATTTCGTAAAATTTGCATTATAGAGCCTTATTTATCACCTCAATTCGCGTATTCAGCCGCTAATCTGATTGAAAAGGGGCTTTTAGGGTCAATTTTAGAGTTTGAAAAAAGGAGACAAAGCGATTTATAGAAATTTTCGTCACCCTGTCTCCCCGTTGCCAAGTGCCTTTATCAATACTATATTGTGGCGAAACCGCCCGGACGCACCAGCAACAAATATACTACATCAAAAATTAAAACTCTCGTCAAGAAAGACTCAGCTTTATTATAAAAATATTTCAACCCCCTGCCGCCTGTTTTTTAAACCGGGAAAGAGACTGTTTCACTATCAGCATAGGTATAAAGATTAAGTTTTACAAAAATAAAGTGATTTTCACGATTTTGCCGCAAACCGGCTTTCATTAAAAGTGTATAATGTACATGTAAAATTCGATTTTGCGCTGCTTTTCGGAACACTGAACGGCTGAGCCTATAAATGACTTGTTTTGATAACGAGTGATAAACTCATTTCCCCAGGAGGTGGGGTATTCGTGAAAATTAAGCTTTCAACCTTTTTTATTCTGCTCGTTGCATTCTCTGTAGTCTTTAATTCCTGTGCTTTGGCCCATATAGACGTTAACTCCCTGGAGGCCAAAAACATGATTGATTCCAACGACCAATTAATAGTTATCGATGTTCGGGAATTGTACGAGTATTGTGCTGTTGAAGGACATATTCCAGGTGCTCTCAATTATCCATGGATTTCAGGGGTTCTACAGCAACGTTATGAGGAACTGCCGAGGGACAGTGAAATTCTGGTTTATTGTCGCAGCGGTAATAGAAGTAATCAGGCTGCTAACTTTTTAGACGCTAATGATTTCCTCTACGTCTATGACATGTTGGGAGGTTTCTCATCGTGGCAGTGGGAAACAACAGGCTGTTTCGATTCAGATGGCGATGGTGTGAACGATGATTTGGACAACTGTCCCAATAACTTCAATCCTTCCCAGAGGGATTCCGACGGCGATGGCGGTGGAGATACCTGTGATGCGAATTGTCCCAATCTTGACGGCCTTAATCCTGTTAATTTTATAGATTATTCGGAGCTTATGCAAAACTGGCAAGTAGCCGGTCCAAACGTTGTCGGCGATTTGAATATGGACAATGTTGTCGATGTAAATGATTTAGCAATACTTTCAGATTACTGGTTGAGTGACTGTTATGAAGAATACACAGTAAGTATGGTAGACAGGTTTTCAACTCCTGTGAGAAATGCAAATCTACAGATATATATTGATGAGGCAATTTACAACAGAAGGCGCAGTGTAATTAAGAATTCGAGTTTGTATGGAAAACTCCCGTTATCCCGGCGTTTTATCCAGCAAATATGACCCGAAAATAAGACCTATGTCAACAAGGCGGACGCCAATCCAGCTTGTTTCTGTAAAAACAGCGATAAATTGCCACTGCTAACAGTCTTTTGGGAGCAACATCAAGATTTCATTGATAAAGAAACAAACTATGGAAGTAGGAATTTATCTATCTTCTAATATATACATGCTAAACCGAATGAATATAGCTCGACTTATTTGGAGGTGTAAAAATATTTCTGATTATGTTTAGTCGTCAACCTTAGAGTAAACTCTACTATTACTGATCTACTCCTCACCTTCTAAATCTTCCATTAGTTCCATAATTATGTTTGCCAATTCCTCTCTTGCTTCTCCTGTAACAAAATCTGATGGTGGAACCTGACCATCACACTTATTCAGAACATCTACAAGCTGAGCATATGCATCCTCAAAGTATTCTCTAACAATAAGGTCGTTGGTTGCTTCAAGCATATTTCTTAATGCTTCACACCTATTGGCTGCTGATTGACCAGGACCAACACATACAAGAGTCCCATCAGCAACAGATGCATCGAAAAATTCAAGAATCTGCTCGATCTGTTCCGAAGGTGGGACAGGTATTACTACTCCTACTCCAATTAGGTTGACTGGGACGACAGGCTCGTCAGGATCATCACTGCTGATTTGCAAGACGGCAGAAAGAAGTTCTTCAGTTGATGGGGCAAAACTAATCTCAATATCAATGCTCCCTTCTGGAGCAACAATAGAAGGGAGTTCGGGAGATAAGGTTACTGCAAAGTCGGTGCTGCTCTCAGGTGTGAAGGTCAGATTTTGAACAGAAAGATTTCCATTGCCATAGTTTAGGATGGTTATAAGAATACTGTTGGCTGTTTCTAACTCGACATCACCGAAATCATAAACCAGAGGAGAAACATCAATATCAGGCTGGTAGTCACAGTAGGCTGGCCTAGGATTATAAGCAATATAGATGCCCGGATTATTGGTTTCGATTATTGGGATGTAGATGTCGTATGCAGGACAATTTAGGGGATTGCCATTTAGATAAAGCGAAATCAGACTATTCATGACCGAAAGTGGGGAAATGTCACTGATCTGATTGTTTTGCAGGGTAATACTCGTCAGGTTAGTCAGATTTGCCAGGGGCCAAAGATCGCTTATCTGATTACGATGCAGAGATAGTGTGGTCAGCATGGTCATTCCAGACAGTCCGGAGAGGTTATCTACCTGGTTGGATTCGAGGCTCAGGAACGTCAAATCCGTCAGAGCCAAAAGTGCTGACGTATCTGTGATCTGATTGTTTTGCAGGGTAATACTCGTCAGGTTAGTCAGATTTACCAGGGGCCAAAGATCGCTTATCTGATTACGATGCAGAGATAGTGTGGTCAGCATGTTCATTTCAGACAATCCGGAGAGGTTACTTATCTGGTTGTTGTGGAGGTCCAAGAACGTAAGATTGGTGGCATGCTCCAGTCCGGTCAGATCTACTATTCCCCTATTTCGAGCATCAAGATAAGTCAACCCCAACATATCGCTCGGAGTAGGATTAGTAATTCCTAATTCTCCTTCCACAGCAGCTTTTAGATTAGGATCAGCAAAATAAACAGGATCTTCAGCAAAAACAGCATTAGCTGATACTACCAGAACCAATAAAACTACTAACTTCTTCATCTCTTTCTCCCTTCTAAATCTACAAACAAAAAGACCCAGCACCTATAGAGAACTGTTCCCTACAGCAACTGGGTCTGATCACCCTACAACTCCACTTGCCTATCATTTTTTCCTTCCCACCATAATATCTATTTACAGCACATACAGCCTACCACAATCAATGCTGATGTCAAGAAAATAGGGTAAAATAAGAAAAATGATACAAAAATAATAGATTTGAAATATGGCGTTTATTAGCTGGAAATGAGCATTTGGTCAGTTATTTACAAAAAAGCTCAGCGTTTTCTCAACATCAGCGCAGGAAAGCCGAGGGGCGGTGCTAATCAATTTCTATGAGTTCATAATCTGTAGTGCCCATGCCGATATGCTCTGCATGTTCAATCTGATAACGAGGGTCGAGTTTATCATTTTCCAGCAACCGGGCTATTGTCCTGGAAGTTCTGCTTTGGACAATATCTATTGAAGCCTTATCCACAGCTACCGGGTCGGTCGAGGCAAATATGCCAATATCATCGGCGATGTTGGGCATACCCTCCCTGTCGAAACAATCACAATCACCGGTCACGGAGATAACGAAATTAAAGAACACGACCCTATCCTTCTTGTCCTTTATGACACCAAGGGCGTGCTCGGCGATGTTCTTTTGCAGTATTCTGTCCTCAACGCCCCAGTCATATTTAACGGCACCAAACCTGCATACCGCTACGCACTCGCCACAGCCGATGCATTTGTCCCTGTCGATACCGGCCTTGACGTCACCGAGTGTGATTACATCAGCCGGGCAGTGGTCGTAACAATCTCCACAAAGTGTGCAATCATCACTGACTTTGGGCCTCATCGATGCGTGCTGTCTCATCTTGCCTTTTCGGCTCGAACAGCCCATGCCAAGCGTTTTCAAAGTGGCCGCTGCGCAGGCGGCGGGGTGACCTGTAAAGTGAGCAATCGAAAGAATCGACTGGCATCTTACGATATCGGATGCGATGAAAACCTCACTGTTCAGCTCAGCGTCGATTTGCACGGCCGTCTCTGACGTGCCGAACAATCCATCGGGAGCAATAAACGGTATGCCAAGACCGGAAATGTCAAACCCATGCTCATGAGCTAAAATAGTATGGTCAATCGCATTGTGCCTTCGGCCCGTATACAAAGCGCTCGTGTCAGTAATAAACGGCTTTGTCTTCAACGCAAGCAATTCTTCTACAAGCCCTTTAATGAACGGCGCCTTTATGTACGTATTGTTGGGCGGCTCACCAACATGAACTTTGACAGCGGTAAAATCGCCCTGCTTGAAACAACCTTCAAAGCCCCCCACCTTAAACAACTTGCGAGCCTTTTGGGAAATTATTTTTTGACCATCATCTACAGCAGCTTTGATAAAATATACCTTTGCACCCATAACTAAATCTCATAAAAAATTGCCACTTTTCAACCAAAAACAATCGCAGCTATTGTACTATAGATTTCAATTGCTTCAAGTAAGTATTATCGTATCAAGAAACTCGAACTTTGGCATTGACATCCTTGATGCAGGAGTATACTCTTGATGGAAACGATCAGCAGCATCGACGGTGATAGGTAAAATTAGCATGTCAGAGGAATAATTTTTTTAAGGAGTGAAATATTATGATTATTCGTGGAGTGGTTTTGAAAGCGCTGGTTCTTGTTTTTTTGTTCGCTGGTGCGTCGTTAGGAACGGAATTGTCCACGAGCAAGCCGTTTGTTATCCAATTAGCTATTCCCGGGCCAAAGGACTCTGGTGGCGGGATAATAACAGCGGACATCAATAATGATGGGAAGATGGATTATCTTGTAACTGTACCGGGTCACTTGGCCGTGTATGAAAACAATGGCAAGAAGGTATGGATTAAGAAGACGGACATAGTGGTAGGAGGCTCAAGCGAAAGCCAGGGTCTGCCTGGTCATTGCGGTCCCGGCGTGGCGGCCGGCGACGTGGATGGCGATGGGAAATGCGAGGTAGTCTTCCTGACCAAGGACTCAGTCTTACATATCGTTGATGGTAAAACGGGAGCAGAAAAGGCCAATGCCAAGCCGCCCTACCCTGAAGGGACCGACTTCTGGGAAGTGGCCATGATTGCTGATTTTCGCGGCACGGGCGACGATAGTGACATTCTGCTTCAGACCACAAACAATCGCGGGTACCGGATGGGGAAGTATCTGGCCGCCTATGCGATAGATAAGCTTGTCAAGGGTGGCAAGCCGTTGTGGCAGAGCGATAAGTTTGTTAGCTGCGCCCACAACTCCGCCCGATTAGCTGACATTAACGGTGACGGGCGCGATGAGGTCCTTGGGGCGACGATTTTTTCGGCCGACGGGAAGCTGCTGACCCGCGCAGTACCCGGCCGATACCACATGGACAGTGTCTTTGTCGCCGATGTTCAACCGAAAAAACCCGGCTTAGAGGTCATTATGCTCGAAGAAGGGGCGAACCAGGTGCAGGTTGTCGGGGTGGCAGGTCCTATCTGGCGAAGCCACTTCAAGAAGCAGGAACCTCAGAATGCCGCTGTCGGCCGATTCAAGGAAGGCAGCAATGAAATCTTTGTCTGGTGCCGGTCGCGATATAACGAACATCAAAAGCCTTTTGTTTTCAATTCGGTCGGGAAGAAGGTCTTTGATTACAAGATGGATGATGTTGCCCCGGCCGGCTGGACGGCGAGCGGGGTGGAGATAATTCATACCATCGACTGGACAGGCAAACGAGAGCAGTTAGCGTGTGCAACGGAACGACACATGATTGGAGATGTGTGCTTATTCGAGCCGTTGATGGGTAAGTTCGTAGCACACATTAAGGAAAAGGCGGACAGGCTTTACGTTGCAGATGTGACCGGTGACTGGCGGGAGGAGATAATCGTTTTGAACGGAAACGAACTGCACATATACGCAAACAGCGATCGTAATCCACGACCCAATCGAAAACGTCTATGGGCCAATCGGAATTACCGTCGCTTAAAGCAGTGCTACAACTACTATTCACCGTAAAGGGAAATCTATCGTAAATGGTTCGACTAATGATAAGTCGAAGATTGATTTTCGTCGCGATGATCGTCATGGCCATTGAATTTGGCATGACGGGCAGCGCGGCAGCGCGTTCGAAAATGCAACTGATAGCAGTGAGCGATGACGGTGAAGGTTTTGCAGAGCGGGATTCCAGGCGTCCTTATATTCCGTTCGGAACAAATTATTATGACCCTCACACCGGGTGGGCCCCGAAGATATGGCGTAAATTTGATGCCGACAAAGTACGCGAGCACTTCCGCTTGATGAGTAAAATCGGTGTCAATTGCGCGCGCGTATTTCTTACGGCCGCCAGCTTTCAACCTAAAGCTGAAACCCTTGATGAGCAGTCCCTTAAAAAACTGGATACTCTTATAAAGATAGCACGCGAGACAGGCATTCGCCTTATCCTGACCGGGCCAGACCATTGGGAGGGCAGCCCTTCTTACTGGAGGCCTGACCGTTTTGCAAGTGAGGAAGCTTTGCGTGCATTAGAGCATTTCTGGGCGGTCTTAGGCCAACGCTATCGAGACGAACCGGCCATTTTCGCGTGGGACCTTCTGAATGAACCACATCTGCCGTGGTTTGTAAAGGGATGGGATATTCGCTGGAACACCTGGCTTGAAAAGACCTATCGAAATTGGGAATCTCTGAAGATTGCATGGGGTGATGAACTAACGGAAAAAGATGGATGGGGTGAGGTGGCTGTGCCTGAAGACAGGAACGATGCGGGAAATCCGAGATTACTCGACTGGCAGCGCTTTCGTGAATATCTGGCCGACGAATGGGTACGCCGTCAGGTCGAGGCTTTGCGCGGCGCCGACCCAACTCACCTGATTACTGTCGGCTATATTCAGTGGTCGTACCCACTTATTCGTCCGGGCAATCCAAGTCGATATTCAGCTTTTAATCCGAGGAGGCAGGTTGGATGGCTTAATTTTGTGACGATTCACTTCTATCCGACCATGGGCGCTCCATTGAAATCGGATGAAAATTGGCGAAAGAACCTGAGCTACCTGCAAGCGGTCCTGGCTTACTGTCACATAGGAAAGCCGGTGATCTTAGGCGAATTTGGTTGGTATGGCGGCGGTGCGCCCCAGAAACATCCATATCTTAGTGAGATAGAGCAGTCCCACTGGATAAGCGCGGAAATCGAGGCCTCACGCTCTATGGCTGACGGATGGCTTTCGTGGCCTTTCGCCGATTCGCCCAGCTCTACCGATATCAGCCTGTTCGCCGGCCTGTTCAAAGCGGACTTTACCGTCAAGGCGTGGGGACGAAAGTTCAAAGAATTGTCAGCTAATCCGTCGGAATTGAAACAGCCAACACCCAAGCTGCCCGAATTTGATTTTTCCAAGTCCCTGTCAGCGGATAACGAAGAGCTTGTCCAAAAGCATCAGGTGTATGTAGAAGCTGTTCAGAAAGTTGTCGGCAAGCCTCGCTCAATGAAACAAACACGCAGGGACGAACAAGTCCATCAGTAACGAGTAAACGTAATACAACCAGCCGGGCGCAAACCGAGAGATGCGAGATACCGGCAGCGAACTGCGAAATCTCATTGCTGAAGAGACTTTATACAAATACCTTTATTCTTGAGCCAATTTAACAACAAAAATCATACTTCCACATAATACTTGACACTATCTTACACACGATAATCATTGACTTGATCCCTAAGATATGTTATAATGCAGGATTCGGGTAATCGATAATTACGATTGTTAAGTCCCATAAGGTGCATGTTCCCCATTTTGCAGAAGACAGCAAAACGGGAATCCATAAAGATAAAGCCGCGGTCTGTAGGCTAAAAACCAGTGAGGAAGGAGATTGAAAGTGTCCGTATCTATGAGGATTTCACTGCTCACGCTCGTGTTAACTGTATCTCTGGTTGGTCCGGTGAGCGCCGAATTTCCCGTCGGTGATTTGAACGGGGATTGTGATGTCAATTCCCTTGACCTGAAGATTTTTGTCGAGCAGTGGCTGGATCCTTCGGGATGCTCGGGCCACCCCGATGATTGTGCTGACTTTGATGGCGTTAATGGGATAAATTCAGCTGACTTTGCCCTGTTGGCCGGGAACTGGCTTATACAGACGGGTTCATTGCAGGGCACAATCTCTCCACAGGGGGCCATTGATGCCGGGGCACAATGGCAGGTGGATGGCGGTGCATGGCGGGACAGCGGTTATACAGAAACTTGTGTTCCTGTAGGTACTCATACGGTTGAATATAAGCCGATCGCCGACTGGAATGAGCCGGCTAATGAGACGGTACAGATTAACGATGGTCTGACGACCACTACTACCGGTACTTATGTCGCACAGTACGGTTCGCTGCAGGTGACAATCTCGCCGCCGGGGGCCGTTACAGCCGGGGCACAGTGGCGTGTGGATGGCGGCGCATGGCGGGACAGCGACTACACAGAGAGTGGCCTTACGGTAGGTTCTCACACCGTAGGGTACGATACAATCGCCAGCTGGGACACGCCGATTAATGAAACGGTCCAGATTAACGATGGTCTGACTACGACCACCAGCGGAACTTATGTTCTGCAAACAGGTTCGTTGCAGGTTACTATTTTACCGCCAGAAGCTG
>JAUWLI010000057.1 GCA_030613765.1 Phycisphaerae bacterium | reverse complement strand
AATAAAGTAACGTCGGAAACTAAATGATACAACAGATATTTGCTAAAACGGGCTGAATTTTTGACAAAGTCATTGAGAAAACACAAAAAACAAGAAAAGCTCACTTGATTGTAAGGTTTGTAGCTACAAGCATTTATCATAGGATTGGGTGTCCTGTGGTACGTATATTTTATTGCGTAAGGGGATTCATAAAGATGTAAAGGGCCAGCAAATACCTTCCTTACTCACTTACCAGAAGCCAGTAGAAATTTATTGATAAAACTCTACGCGATGTGTATAATTTAAGATAGGTAAAATGGCCTGTATCTGCGGATACAAAATACGAGATTATGGGGGACTTAATAAGGAGGAACTTATGAAACGTAGCAGCCAAGTCCGGAATCCCGGACGCCATATCAAATTGCGTCCCTTAATAATCCTTGCTTTTTCAGTCTCGCTGTTCTTGTGCAGCAGCAACTTATGGGCAAAGCCAGTGAGCGCCAGTGAGGCTGAAAAGGTAGTGAGAGGTTGGCTAAAAATCGATGCGCAACCTCTCGGAACGGCCCTTGGTCAGGATATTATGAGCGTTAAGCCCTTCTCAGATGAAAATGGAGATACGGTCTACTATGCAGTCTATTTGCAACCATCAGGATTTGTAATTGTTCCAGGTGATGACCTTGTTGAACCAATTATATGCTTTGCACCAGTTGGCAGGTATGATCCGTCAAAGGATAATCCTTTGGTCGCGCTTGTCAGCCGGGACGTGCCAGGGCGTATTGCTGTGGTTCGAGCCTTTCATGCAGCCGCAGGCAGCGCTGCGCAGAAAGACGCGAGCTACGAGGAAACGGCCCTTCAACAAGCCTCTGCCAAGGCCCAAAGCAAATGGAGCGAATTGCAGGCTTATGCAGACAGCGTAGGGACTCTGGGCCTCACCAGCATATCCGATGTACGGGTCGCCCCGCTAACGCAAAGCACATGGGGGCAGACAACGGTCGGTGATTATATCGGTGGGATAACCTGTTACAATTACTATATACTGAATAACTGGCCCATTGGTTGTGTCGCTGCCGCAATGGCACAACTGATGCGTTACCACGAATACCCAGGTTACGTCTGGAGTAATATGCCGCTTCAGCCCGATAGTGGCATTACACTGACCGAACGACAAGCTATAGGAGCACTCTGCTACCATGCCGCTGAATCAGTTGACACAACATACACTTCCACGGGTTCGAGTGCGTCCCCCAGTGATGCAAAACAGGAGTTACAGGATACGTTTCACTACAGCAATTCCATTTATGGGTGGTACAATAATAACAACATTGGAGCAGGGCTGAACGGGATGGTCAATCCGAATCTGGATGCCAGCTATCCCGTTATTTTAAGTGTTGGTGGTTCGAGCGTTGGACACGCTGTTGTATGCGATGGATACGGCTACAACATCTCAGCTCCGTATCACCACCTTAATATGGGCTGGAGCGGTAACGACAACGCCTGGTATAACCTCCCGGTTATCGACGCAACTTACACGTATAATTCTGTGGACGGGTGTATATACAATATTTTCACCTCCGGTTCGGGCGAGATAATCAGTGGACGAGTGGTTGACTTAGCGGGATATGCTATAAGCGGTGTAAGCATCACAGCAAGCGGCGGCGGTACATACTACGCAACCACCAATGCCCAGGGCATCTACGCGTTAGTTAATGTCCCGTCAAATACGAGCTTTACAGTAAGTGCAAGCAAACCTTCCCAATCCTTTTCAGTCCAATACACTTCAACAGGCCAATCTTCCGACTGGTCAAGCACTTCCGGCAACTCCTGGGGTGTGAATTTCGTTTCGACAAGCACAACTCCACCGACAGCACACAACCAAACTACCTCGGCCCTTTCAGGTACAGCCGAGACGATTACTCTCTATGCCGACGATGAAGGCTCCCCCAATCCCCCGGGACAACTGAGTTACATAATAGCATCGCTGCCAGCCAATGGCACACTAACAGACCCAGCCGCCAGCGGAATAACAACATTACCCTACACGCTGGTAAATAATGGCAACACTGTCGATTACAAGGCCTGCCCATACTTCGCAGGCCAGGACACTTTTGAGTTTAAGGCAAACGACGGGGGCATGCCTCCACAAGGTGGCGACTCAGAACCAGCTACTGTTACTATCAATGTAAACAATGTTATTTACACCACGTTCGAACCACAGACAAACCTGTACGCAGACTGGCCGATAGACACCTACTACCATGACCAGCGAACACAGGTAATTTACCTATCCAGCGAAATAGGAGATGCTAAAACAATAACCGACCTAGCACTGGATGTTTATCAGGTGCCGGGACAGCCCCTTAACAACTGGACAATCCGAATGAAGCATACCAGCCGAAGTGTTTTTTCGGCCCCCCCTTACCTCGAGACATCCGGCTGGACAACCGTCTACCAGAACAATGAATCAATAAGCTTGCCAGGATGGCGGAACTTTCATTTCCAGAACGTCTTCGAATATAATGGCACCAACAATTTGTTGATAGATTTCACCTACAATAATATCTCTTACACTACAAAAAGTTACTGTATGGTTTCAGATATGGGAGTTGAACGTGTGCTGATGGCGTTTTGCGACAGTACGTACGGTGACCCGCTGAATTGGAGTGATTTCTATAATCCAGGACTATGGGGGGCTACCGGCGTTCCAAATATGAAGCTCATCTCGACAGTTCCGGGACAACCAATGCCAGGAGATTTCAAACCGGATTGCAATGTGGATATGTACGATGTCAGCGTTTTTGCATTGGCCTGGAATAGCAGACCGGGCGATAGCAACTGGAACGCGGACTGTGACATCCATATAACGGCTATACCTGTCATCGATATGCGGGACCTTTCGGTATTTGTTGGATACTGGTTGGATTATTTTGAATAGTATTTTATTCGAAATTTAATCTGAAATATAAGGGCTGTGAACTTTACGCTCCTGGACTTTCCCAAGCCGATTTATGAGGTTGGATCTAACAAAATTGCCTACCTTAGTGTCGCTGGAGACGTTTTTGTGGATTATAAAGGTGATTTATTATAAAATCTTAGTGTAAGTTAATTTGAAACCGGCAAAAAGCCGACAAAATCACTGGTTAAATACAACCGGACATTTATGAAAAAGGTTTTGTTACTAATTTTGTGCGTTGTGGTCTTTACGGTGTCTGTATCTTTCGGCCGTGATGAACCCCTGGCCAACGAGGACAAATCAGGCCGGTACGCAAAGTCTATCGAGCAGGTCCTTCGGCTAAGGGAGGATGAAGTCGACCTGGCTACCGCTGCTATGATTATTTCGGAGCAGTGGAGTGATATTGTGAATGGCCGAAGGTATCTGTCAAGATTAGATGATATGGCATTGGAGATTCGCTCGCGGCTCGAAAAGAAAAAGATAAGGTCTAACTACCGTGCAATTCCGATGATAAATGAGTATCTTTTTGATGAGCTTAAATTCAAAGCGGTTTCAGAGGCAAGTGACCCGAATGACTTGTTTTTACACTCAGTGCTTGACAGAAAACGAGGGTATTGCCTGAGTCTTTCCATTCTTTATCTTTCACTTGGTGAACGCCTTGGCCTACCTCTATACGGTATTGTCGTGCCGGGACACTTCTTCGTTAAATACGATGATGGGCGGGTGCAATTCAATATCGAAACAACAAGTAAAGGCGGAAGCGCTCCTGATGAACATTACATAACCAAATTCAACGTGCCGGAGGAGGATGACGACAGTATTTATATGAAAAAACTGAGTAAGGTCCAGACGCTGGGCTGTTTCCTCAATAATCTTGGTAACAGCTACTGCGATATTGGCGATCCGGATTCTGCATTGCTGGCACTTGAAAGGGCAGTAGAGATAAATCCATCATTGTCTGAATCCCGGGCGAATCTGGGCAATCTTTACCTGAAAAAGGGACGGGTAGATGACGCTATATACGAATATCGAACGGCTTTGCAAATCAACCCAAACGATGCGAAGACATATAGCAACCTCGGCAATGCATACACTAAACGAGGCTGGCTCAACGATGCGATTGCTCAATACATCTGGGCACTGAAACTGGATCCCAAATTCACTCAAGCGTACAAAAATCTGTCTGTTGCTTACAGCCAACGGGAACAGTACGCGCAGGCGGAAACGGCCCTGAAAGAGGCACTTGTTTTGGAGCCGAAAGACGCTTCTCTATATAGCCAGTTGGCCGACGTTTATGAGCAGATGGGCAATTATGATGGAGCCATCTTTCAATATAAAAAGGCGCTGAAGCTTAACCACAAATTGGCCGAGGCCCACTACGGGATGGCAGTCTGCTACAACAAACTGCGCAGGGCCAACGATGAAATCCAGGCATACCAAAAGGCCCTGGCGGTTAAGCCTGATATGGTAGCTGCTTTAGTTGGTCTGGGCAATGCTTACTTCGGCAAAAAGAAGTATGATGCGGCTATTGAACAATATAAGAAAGCCGTTCGGACAGCAGATGATGATGGCACGATTCATTACAATCTTGGAGCGGCATATTCCAACAAGGAAGATTACAAGCAAGCAGCGACTGTGTATTTGAAGGCGGTTGAGCTTAATCCGGAAATGGGTGATGCACATAACGGGCTGGCCTTTGCATTTTACAAATTACAAAAATACGAGCTGGCAGCCAAGCACATACAAGTCGCCGAGGAACTGGGTGTGGAGATTGAAAAAAATCTGCTCCGTGCTATCAAAAAGAAATTGCGATAGAATATTTACCGCTGAGAAAGCCCCCCCACTTCCATGGGGACAGGCGAGAACACAGAGATGACATTAAAAAAAAACGGGAATGACGTGTTAGTGTCTCGTTGCTCGTATTTTATATCTCAAGCAAGCTGTAGTCCCCCGGATTTCGAGAATCCAGAATTTCCCGCCAATTTACTTGACAATGACGTGCAAAAGCTGTATAATTATTTTGCTTTAAGTGGCTTTGACAGAGGCAGAACGTGATGGAAAAGTGCCGTTCTATTATCCCAATTCGGCCAAAATACCGGCAGATATCGGTACACACAGTGTGCGCCGTGAAATATTTACAACTCACTGCTGACGCAGGGACAAATTTTGAAAGGGTAAAAAAATGGAAGTGAAAAAGAAAAGAACAAAAGTGGTAGCGAGTGTTTTGGCTTTGGCTGCGCTGGTCGTCTTCTCACTGACCGCAGGCGGAGGTAACCTTGAGCCGACTTCTCCGCCCGGTCCGACGATGAAGACGCTGAATGAGGTCTATGCAGCAGCATTTTCAGCAGGAAATACCTATACGCTCAATGCCCCCTACTTTCTATCGGGAACCGAATTCGTCGCTGACGATCGAAGCTTTATCGCTATGCACATCGGCGAATATCCCGGTTCGGGCATTCCCGGTATCGAAGGACTTGAGGATGCCATCAAGGTTCTTGACCTGGAACATGGTGGCAAGGGAGAATTTAATGTGGAATATGGAGGAGTACACCAGCCCATTGACCAAGCTACCGGTCAGGCGAGTGGGGTACGCGTACATTACTCTCTTACCATCGTTAAGAACATCGATAAAGCTACGCCGGGTTTGCACAAGGCCCTTTGCACGGGCCAGAACCTCGCGACAGTAGTCCTCGATTTCTATCGTATCGACCCAGCGACACGTGAGGAGGTGGCTTATTACAAAATTACTCTTCGAAACGCTCGGGTTGTCGACATTGGGCCCACGACCAATTTCATAACGCCGGACAGCTACAGACATATGGAACGGGTCTCATTCGTTTACGAGGAAATCGAATGGAACTGGCTGCCCGACAGCATAATCGAGATGGACCGCTGGAGGATATAGGGCGGCTAATAACAGGAATGATTAAAAGTGGCTGTGGCTTAACTGGCAAACCGGGCGGTGATTATTTTTTGCCGGCAGCGTGGCCTGCACCCGTTGAAAAGTGGATTGATAACATCAATATTCGTTTGTAGTTTATTGCAAATAACCTTAACGAATTCAATTAACTAAGTGAAAAATGGAAACGAAACAGAAAAGAACAAAATTAGCAATATTTGTTACGGCAATATTGTCCTTAGCCGCAGTTGCGTCTGCCGAGAATATTGACCCGTATGAGGATGGCTCGCAATACGCATACGGTGAAAATGTTGGCTGGTTGAACTTTGAGCCGAATCAGGGACCAGGACTAACTGTAGGCGATGCGAACCTTACCGGCTACGTGTGGGCGGAGAATATTGGCTGGATAAATCTTAACCCAAATTTCAGCGGGCTTACAAACGACGGCACCGGACTGCTTACCGGCTATGCCTGGGGTGAAAACGTCGGCTGGATAAATTTCAATCCAAAAGTGTCCGGTGACCCAAATCATTACGGTGTTACCATCGACCACGATGGCAACTTCTCCGGCTGGGCCTGGGGTGAAAATATCGGCTGGATACATTTCAGATCCAGCGTACCTGTTGCCTACAAAGTTCAAACGTTCTGGATTACAAGCTGCGTGATTGATTTTGATGACCTTGGCAGATTTTGCGACCTTTGGCTGCAAACCGGCCCACAATTAAAAGCCGACTTTGACGGCAGCAATGATGTCAACTTTGAGGATTACTGCACTATCGCTGAGCTGTGGCTCAAACTGTGCCCGGCAGGCTGGCCGTTAAAATAAAAAAGGAAAACCTGCAATAAAACTGTATAAGAAAAAGACCGAATAAATTTGGGTGCTAAACAAAATTTAGGAGAAAAATAGTATGTTCAAGCGTGTGAACGACATTTTTCTATGTGCGGTATTTTGGGGGATAGTTATCAACATTTTGCTCGCAGGCCCGGCATTGGCTGCAAATACGGTCAAGCCGATACAACTGCATCCGGAAAACGGTCATTACTTTCTGTGGCGCGGCAAGCCGACAGTTCTGATAACCTCCGCCGAACATTACGGAGCATTGCTTAACCGGGCTTTCAATTACAAGAAGTACTTCAAGACGCTTGCCTCGCACGGTTTTAACCTGACGCGTACATTCAGCGGTGCATATTGCGAACCGGTCGGCGCGTTTAAGATTAAGAACAATACTCTGGCCCCCGCGAAAGGTCAGTTAATATGCCCATGGGCCCGCAGCAATACAGGCGGCTATGCCAACGGCGGCAATAAGTTTGACCTGAAAAAGTGGGACCGGGCCTATTTCAAACGCCTCCACGACTTTGTTGGGGTAGCGAGCAAACGCGGCGTTGTAGTCGAATTAGTACTGTTTTGTCCATTTTATGAAGACGGTATGTGGAAACTTAGCCCGATGAACGCCGCCAATAACGTGAACGGCATCGGCAACATGAAGCGCACCGAAGTTTATACACTCCGAGATAAAAAGCTGTTGGCTGTGCAGGATGCGATAGTACGCAAGATCGTCGAGGTGCTCAAAGACTTAGATAACGTCTATTACGAAATCTGCAACGAGCCGTACTTTGGGGGGGTGACGCTGGAGTGGCAGGCCCATATCGCAGAAACAATCGTCAAGACAGAAGCGAACTTCAAAGCAAAGCATCTAATCGCCCAGAATATTGCGAACAAGTCCAGGAAAGTAACCAAATCAAATCCTCATGTTTCGATTTTCAACTTCCACTACGCCAAGCCACCCACAACTGTAGGGGAGAACTATGGCTTGAACAAGGTCATCGGTGACGATGAGACGGGCTTTTCGGGCAGCGAGCCCAAAGCGTATCGGCTTGAAGGATGGGACTTCATCATTGCCGGGGGCGGATTATATAATAACCTCGATTATTCTTTCACTGTCGGTTCCGAAAACGGCACGGCGAAGATCGATGCACCAGGCGGGGGCGGGCCTGTATTTCGAAAGCAATTAGAGATTCTCAAGGATTTTATTAACAGCTTCGACTTTATCCGGATGAAGCCGGACAATTCAATCATAAAAGCCGGAATACCCAACAAGGCAACCGCCCGCGCTTTGGTCCAGCCGGGCAAGGGCTATGCTATTTACATTAACGGTGGCAACAAGGCAGAGTTGGTGGTGGAATTGCCCAGGGGAGAGTATAGGACAGAATGGATGAACACAAAAACCGGAAATGTTGATAAGAAGGAGACTTTTCGGCACGATGGAGGCAATCGAACGGTGCATTCGCCCAAGTACACCGATGATATCGCTCTGGGGATTAAGCGCGTGCCGAAATCCTCAAGATAGGCATCGGGTGTAAAGAGCAAGTGACTGCTACCCTCAAACCGGTCGATTCCGCGTTTTCGAAGTATAAAATCGGCTTCAGACAAGGTGTTTCCACAAAATCATTGATGTTTGTGCATTAAAGGTGTATATTGTTTTCGGCGGTGGATTTGTTGATAGTGCAGCCACCTAATAAGTAAGGCCTTGTGGTGTCTTACAATTTGGCTTTTTATCATGCAGACCGAAGATGATATTTTGAACCTTCTCAAAGAAAAGGGTGCTCAGATGGCACGGCTAGCGCAGCGAGGAGTAATATTGCAACCGGGCGCTATTGGCGATTGTATATTAACCCTGCCGTTAGCTGAGCTTATGAAAGATTTCCTGCAACTGGGCGGAATCGACATTCTTGGTCACACTGAGTATATCGGGATTTTGCCTGGCAGAACGTGCGTTGACAGTGTCCGCTCCATGGATTCGATGAATTTACATCGAATGTTTGTTGAATCGAATGCATTTGACCTGACGGACGGGGACCCTTTGATAAACGCTTTTGCCGACTATGCCTGGATCGTAACATTTTTGGGTGAGCCGTACAGCAACTTTGAACAGAACCTGATATTCACGGCCAATTGCAGCCATAGTTCGGAAGTTATAACATTATCAATGAAGCCGCCAGAAGACTACTCTAACCATTTGACCGACTATTACAGACAGCAATTCATCGATGAGAGTGGTTTGTCTTCGGAGCCGCGACAGATTGAACGAGGCGCCCGTTTAATCAAAGCAACTGAAGCAGACGTAAACAAGGGCAGGGAATTGCTGACAGAAATACAGGTCGATTCCTCTGAAAAGCTGGTGGTCATTCAGCCCGGCAGCGGGGGATTGCATAAATGCTGGCATCCGGATAATTTCCTGGCTGTAGCTAAAGAGCTTCGTTCAAAAGGTGTCGATGTCGTATTTTTGTTGGGGCCTGCTGAGCAGGAGAGGTTCAGCAATGCGACAATTAATGATATAAACCGTGTTGCAAAATGCCTGACGGATTTGTCTTTGACGCAGGTTGTGGAGCTTTTGAGCTGTTCGAACGGATTCCTCGGTAACGACAGCGGGATTACTCATCTGGCTGCGGGAATGGGTGTCAGGACATTAGTTGTTTTTGGCCCGACTAATCCGGCTGTCTATAAACCTTTTGGACCTGCTGTAACAGTGTTTGCAGACGATGGAGAGGCTTTTGCCGGCAAGCCCTCCGCAGCACTGCAACAGGAAGTTTTGGATGTTTTGATGGGGTGATGTCAGATGCCGATTTACAAATATGGTAGTTTTATGGGATTGGCTGATGCAAAAAGTGTGTTTATAGTAAGCACGACGATTGTAAAAACAACTGATTTGCTTTAGTAGAATTGTTGACCACGTCAGCTTTTTTGCTATAATCTTTAAATTTGGGTGTTTCTGAATCCAAAAACGCAATGCAGCGTAATTTCAAGATATTTTAGTTTTTCCTTTTTTTAGTTTCTATTTACAAGGTGTTTGTATGCAAGAACGAACTTTGGCAGAATTAGCGGAATATGTAAACGGGCGTGTTTGCGGCGACCCCAAGATAAAAATCAAGTCTGCGTCGACCCTTGGCCGTGCAGACGAAGGCGACATTAGTTTTCTGGCAAACCACAAATACGAAAAACAGCTTCGTACAACGAAGGCAAGTGCCGTAATCGTCGGCAAAGAGACTTCCAGTACGCCCGTTCCCCTTTTAGTAGCCGATGATCCATACTATGCGTTTATGCAGATTATGGTGCTGCTGCACGGTCATCGCAAACATAAAAAGGTAGGGATAAGCCCACGGTCTTCAATTTCGGACAGTGCCAAAGTTGGTGTAGACTGCCATATTCATGAATTTGCGACGATAGCCGATGAGGCAAAAATCGGGGACGGCTGCATAATTTATCCCGGTGTCTACGTTGGACAGGGAGTGCAAATTGGCAACGACAATATAATATATCCCAATGTTACCATTTACGATGGGTGCAAAATAGGTAATCGTGTAATTGTAAATGCCAACTCAACAATCGGTGAAGACGGTTTCGGCTATGCCAGCCACAAGGGTATGCATCATAAGATACCCCAGACAGGTATCGTGATTATCGAAGACGATGTAGAAGTCGGTGCCTGCTGCGGAATCGAACGAGGTACACTGGGCGATACCGTTATAGGTCAGGGCAGCAAACTGGGCGACCTGGTTACAGTAGGACACGGCACAAAAATCGGAGCACATTGTTTGCTTGTAGCCCAAGTAGGCATTGCGGGCTCAACCACGCTTGGACATCACTGTGTGGTCGGGGGCCAGGTCGGTATTGTCGGACATATCAATATCGGAAACAACGTTACAATTGCAGCCCAGGCCGGCGTTATTAATAACATTCCAGATGGTAAAGTGGTGCTTGGTGCACCTGCTATCGAGGTAAACAAGGGCAAGCGAGCGTACAGCATGATAGAGTATTTGCCTGAGATGCGACAAAGTATACGCAGGCTCGAAAGTCAGATTGAAGAAATTGCTTTATCTCTCGAACCGGAGTCCGAAGAGCCAGGCGAAGAAGAAGCAGAATCGTGACCCGTGCCCCGAGGTGAAAATACCCGACACGATCCACAAGAAACGAGACCTGAACAGTGAATATCGAATTTCGAACAGGGCGTATTCTTGAACGCTATAGAAGATACGAGTCGTAAGAAAGTAAATGTACTTGGACTGATTGCAGGAGAGGGCAGATTGCCCTTTCTTGTTGCCGCCGGCGCCAAACAGGCTGGATTAAAAGTAGTTTGTGTCTACCTGGCAGACAACGCAGGGCGCAGCCTGGCCAACGAAGTTGATGTTTTTTACAAAGTTGCGATTGCTCGACCTGGAGCCTGGATACGTAAGCTAAGAAAACACAGCGCAAATCGAACGATTATGGTTGGCCGTGTTGCCAAATCGCGACTATATACACCCTGGCGAATTCTGCGGTATCTGCCTGACTGGCGGGCTTTCAGGATATATTACTGGCGCTTGCGCGGCAAAGACAGACTCGATGACTCGTTTCTGTCTGCCTTAGCTGACGAGCTGGCGAGCGGCGGGATAGTATTGGAGAATTCAATAATGTACTGCAAGGAACATATGGCAACCGCGGGTGTGATGACAAAACGTCCCCCGAGCACATCAATAGAGGATGACATTGAGTTCGGCTGGCCGATAGTTAAAAAACTCGGTGAACTTGACATAGGGCAGGCAATTGTGGTGAAAGAAAGAGAAGTAATCGCCGTCGAGGCAATGGAAGGAACGGCGGAGATGATTAAGCGTGCCGGTCAGTTTTGTAAATCGGGTGGCTGGACGCTTATCAAGACCTCGAAACCCGGTCAGGATATGCGTTTCGATGTGCCGTGTGTAGGACCTGATACTATTAGAAGTTTGGCCGAAAACGGCGGAAAATGCCTGGTTGTGGAGGCAGATAAAACGATAATTATCGACAAGGGCGAAACAATAAAACTCGCCGACCAATTGAGCATTACTATTCTGGGGCGATAACCTCTTGGGCAACGGTTTCGACAAAATACGAAGGCATAACTGCACGTTATTTATCAACAAACAATTCCGCAATGCCGAGCTTGAACAGGCTTTATCCGCAGGTGAAAAAAAACT
>JAUWLI010000367.1 GCA_030613765.1 Phycisphaerae bacterium | reverse complement strand
CAGCCGGGATTGGTACGATTGAGATTCTTCGCTGCGCTCAGAATGACAAAGAGTGAGATTGATTCTATTCAGTGGCCAGGTTCTTCGCTGCGCTCAGAATGACAAAAAAAGGTGTGTTGCGCTCAGGGCTAAAGGCTACTTGCTCTCAGAATGACTTGAGATTCTTCGCTGCGCTCAGAATGACAAATTTGGTTTTGTTAGATGGTTTTATTCCTGCAGTATTTTAACTGCCTCATCGACACTCACGGCTTCGTGGACCATCTTGCTTAGTGCTTCAATCATTTTGTCCGGTTTTTCGTGTTGGAATGCATTTCGGCCGATTGATAAACCAGCGGCACCGGCTTCGAGAGCGTCTTGCACCATTTTGAAGATGTCCTCGTCGCTGTCCATTTTGGGCCCACCCGCAATCACCACCGGCACCGGACAGCCCTGTACGACTTCGGTGAAGGTTTCAATGCTGCCGGTATAGACTACCTTGACGATATCAGCGCCGAGTTCAGCCCCGACCCTTGCGGCGAGTTTGACATTTTCTACGTCGTATTCATCTTTTATTTTAGGGCCGCGTGTATACATCATCGCAACGAGCGGCATCTGCCATTGTGAACATTGCCCGCTTACAAAGCCCAGTTGCCGCAGCATTTCCTTGTCGGTTTCAGCGCCCAGGTTTATATGGACGGAAACGGCGTCGGCACCGAGCTTGATTGCCTCCTGGACAGTGCAGACCAGCTCTTTAGCGTTCGGATCGGGACTTATTGCTGTCCCTGCTGAAAGGTGGATAATCAATCCCACGTCCTTACCCGCGCCTCTATGGCCTGCGCGTACCATGCCTTTGTGCATCAGGATAGCGTTTGCTCCGCCGGCTACGACCTTGCTTACCGTTTCCCGCATATCCGCCAGACCCTCAATAGGGCCGACCGTGACACCATGATCCATTGGAATAATCACCGATTTACGCGAATTTCGGTCGATTATTCGTTCGAGCCGTATTTGTTTGCCTACCATTGTAAAACCTCCAATAACAATTTATTCGTAAAATCTATCCAAAGCAGCGAAAAAGGCAAGAAAAAAAAGGTGATACCGGCTTTTAATGATTTTTATCGACTTAGGGATTTTTCACACGCTGTCCGGCTGGCGATGCTGTTGCAGGTTGAATAGGCATCGCTCGTTAAGGGTGCAGGCCGGTTTATAACGCAGGCTGGACAAGCTACTCCTGGGTTTCGCGTATTTGCTCGTAAAACTCAGCGTATTTGTCCCTGTCGTCTGTTTGCCGGTATGCTATTGCCGTACGGGGATGTTCGTTCAGGATGCCTGTTATCATATACGGTATAAGATAGCCCCACTCTATCTCTTTTAGCATTGGTATCATATAATCCTGAATGGCCTTTAGAATGGGTGTCAGGTTGAATTTCGGATTTTTCAAAAAGCCCATCAACAGTTCGAGGCAGCAATTGCCCGGCCCACGCCCTATACCATATAGTGACCCATCCACATAATTAGCATTATGAATGATGCCCTCTATGGTATTGGCAAACGCAAGCTGTTGCTGGTTATGACAGTGGATTCCAACCTCTTTGCCCGGCAAATGTTCTCTGTAGAGTTTGATAAGGTATTCAACCTGTTCACAATACATTGCGCCGAAACTGTCGACGACATAAACCACATCAACGGGGCTTTTCGCCAGCTGATCAAGAGCTTCGACCAGGTCCGGCTCCATTTCTCTGGATATCGCCATAATGTTGCAGGTTGTTTCATAACCCAAATCGTGGCATTTGTTGATAAGCTCTATGGCACTGTCCATATATTTCACATATGTGGCTGCTCGGAACATGTCGATAGGACTTTCGTCCGCCGGCGCAAATACTTGTTCTTTGACACGATAGGAATCCACCATTACACTGATTTTGATATTCGACTCGATACCGTCAATCACCTTTTTTATCTTTTCGTCGTCACAATATTTCCATGCCCCGAAGTCTTCCGGAGGGTAAAGCTCTCTGCTGCTTCGATAGCCAAACTCCATGTAGTCGATGCCGCTTTTGGAAAGCGCCTCATAAACTGCACGGACAAACTCGTCGGTGAAGTAGTGGTTGTTAATAAGTCCCCCGTCTCTGATTGTGCAATCCAACACCCTTATTTGTTCTCTGTACATGATTCTAAAATTACCTTCTAAAGTTTACCTAATACTTTTTCTACAACATCCTGTACGACTTCAACGGCCCATTGACCATCCTGGCAATGAACCTGGCCTATCTCGCTGATTAACACAAACCTTGGCCACTTATTAACAGCTTTCTTATCGCGTTTCATCAAGTCAATCAGTTTATCTTCGGCCAGATTCTCAGGCAGCGTTATCGGAACACTGATTTTTTCGAAGATTTTCCGGATCCGCTCAAGTCTTCCCGGCCCACCCAAATCCATTTCATTTTCAATCAAGCCGGCTGCTATTATGCCTATGGCGACCGCCTCTCCATGCAGCAGTTCGAATCCGCTGGCGGCTTCTATCGCGTGGCCGACTGTATGTCCGTAGTTAAGCATCCTTCGCTGATTTTTTTCCGTAGGGTCGGCCTCTACGACGCTTGCCTTTATTTTACAGTTGTAGTCGGCCATCCTTTCCAGCACGTCAGCTTTTCGCCCAAGGATAGTCTCAATATTGCTCTCGAGAAAATTGAAATACTCATTATCGGCAATGAGGGCATGCTTTACTGATTCAACAAGCCCTGCCCTGAACTGTCTATCATCCAGCGTAGTCAGAGTAGCAACATCGATATAAACCGCAGCAGGATGCCAGAACGCGCCAAACGCATTCTTACTGATGCTCGAATCGACGCCGGTTTTACCGCCTATAGACGAGTCCGCCTGGGCCACTGTCGTTGTTGGTATATGGACCACCGGGACTCCTCTTTTGAA
>JAUWLI010000029.1 GCA_030613765.1 Phycisphaerae bacterium | reverse complement strand
ATAGCTATGTCAGGAACAAAGAAAGATGTTGAAAAACAATGTCATGAATTTCGTCAAATGTTTGATTCACTTCGTGGCGAGATTGGTAAAGTTATCGTGGGACACGAGAGAATAGTGGACAATGTGCTCATTTGCCTGTTCTGTGGAGGGCATGTACTCCTTGAGGGGGTGCCGGGATTGGGCAAGACGCTGTTGGTGCGCACTCTCAGTTCCGCTCTTACGCTGGAGTTTCGGCGAATTCAGTTTACACCTGATTTGATGCCTGCGGACATTATTGGTACTAACATCGTTATGGAAGATAAGGCCACCGGCAAGCGCCACTTCCAGTTTCAGAAGGGGCCCATCTTTGGACAGGTCATTCTGGCCGACGAAATCAACCGGGCCACTCCCAAAACTCAATCAGCAATGCTCGAGGCGATGCAAGAGCATACAGTGACCAGTGGTGGACAAATTCATAAGCTGCCCGAACCGTTCGTTGTCCTGGCCACTCAGAACCCTATTGAGCAGGAAGGAACCTATCCTCTCCCGGAGGCGCAACTGGACCGATTTTTCTTCAAAGCACTTGTCCAGTACAGTAATCGCGAGGAACTGAGCACCATACTTGACCGTACTACTACAGCCGAGAATCCGAAAGCCAAAGCAATTATTGATGCTCAGCAGATAATTACATCTCAGGAACTGGTCAAGCGTGTTGCTGTTGCACCACATGTGAAAGACTACGCTATTCGCCTCGTATTAGCCACACATCCCGGGGGGGAATATGCCCCTGACATAACTAACCAATATATTCGCTTTGGCTCTTCGCCGCGCGGGGTTCAGGCCCTTATCCTGTCAGCTAAGGTTCGTGCTATGCTTGATGAGCGTTATCATATCA
Organism: Phycisphaerae bacterium; assembly: GCA_030613765.1. Next base: position 14,451 of record JAUWLI010000029.1, on the reverse strand, counting down.
GTTTCTCGGATGTTAGTGATTCAGTTCTGCCGGCCCTGCGTCACCGCATTCTGCTGAATTTCGAAGGCCAGGCCGAAGGCATACAAAACGATGATATACTCGAACAAATCTTACAGTATACCCCTAAAACCATGGAGAATAAAATTAATGTGCCATAAGAATAGAGGTGCCGTATTGTTATGAACCGGATAAAAACAGCTACACACCGAAGGCGATTGACAGAGCTGCTGGATCCAGATTTTATGGCCCGCCTGGATTCACTTGATGTTCTCAGCCGCAAAATACTGCAGGGTAAACTTCAGGGTGAACGTCGTTCCAAGCGCCATGGTCAGAGTGTGGAATTCGCCGACCATCGTCCTTATGTAGCCGGTGATGACCTGCGTTTCGTGGATTGGAACATTTATGGACGCCTGGAGCAGTTATTCCTTAAACTATTCCTGGAGGAACAGGACCTGACAATTCATATAGTAATCGATATCAGTGCTTCATTGAGTGTAGGAGAACCTGCCAAGGAACTCTTCATCAAGAAGTTGGCCGCAGCTTTAGGATACGTCAGCCTGGTCAACAACAATCGCCTGACTATCAGCTCCTTTTCCGAGGGTGTGAAAGGTCAGCTAAAAAATATGCGAGGACGTAACTACATAGGCGCCATGGCGGAATTTCTTCTAACCTCTGATTGCGAGGGACCTTCGCATTTCGATAGTAGCTGCCGGCAACTGGTTGCCGGACGGATAGGCTCCGGGATTATGATTGTATTGTCTGATTTCCTGTTTAAGGAAGGTCTTGACACCGGTCTGCGCCGCCTAATCAGCAGGCAATACGATTTGTACGTTATACAGGTGCTCTCTCCGGAGGAACTTGCACCTGAAATTACCGGTGACTTGAAACTTGTGGATATTGAAGATGCCGATACGGCGGAGATTACTATAAGCAGTGCGCTTTTGAAGTATTATAAACGAAATCTTACTGCTTATTGTAATGAGCTAAAAGAATTTTGTGCGCGTCGCGGAGCTGCATATGTCCTTGCAAATAGTGCCGACTCTGTTGAGTCGCTAACGCTGAACTATCTGCGGCGAATACGTCTGTTACATTAGTCTTTTACCGGGCTTTGATTATGGAATGGCTTACACCATTTACAGCTCTTTATGCCTTAGCTGCAACTTTACCTCTGCTGCTGCTTTTGTACTTCTTAAAGCTTAAACGTCGCGAGCAGACTATATCGAGCACTTTGCTGTGGAAACGGGCCGTTCAGGATTTGCAGGTCAATGCACCGTTTCAAAAAATAAGACGAAACATTTTACTTCTGCTGCAAATTCTGATGCTGCTGGCTATTTTACTTGCTCTCGCCGGGCCGATCCTGTCATTAACCACAGGGCCATCCCGTCGGTTCGTATTGCTGATAGACCGATCAGCCAGTATGAGCGCTAATGACATTGAACCAATGCGTCTCGATGCCGCCAAAAAGCAGGCAAGGACATTTGTTGAATCTCTGCGTGGTAAGGCCTTTTTTTCGTTGAGAGATGAATCCGACCAGGTAATGATTATTGCCTTCGATGATCATGCCAAGGTAATGTGTAACTTCACCTCTGACAAGCACCAGCTGCACTCAACCATAGAAGCAATAACCGCCGGTGATGGCGGCTCGGCCCTGGCTGAAGCGATAGTAGTCGCCCGGGCCTTTGCCCAGTCGCCCGGTACCGAAGCCAATAATCGTAGCGCAGAAACACCCGCTCAACTGATATTATTCAGTGATGGGAGAATCCGCGATGTAGACCAGATAGCGGTTGGCACTGGTGAGCTGATTTTCAACTGTATAGGGAAGTCTCAACAAAATATCGCCATAACCGCTATGCAGGCCCGCAGGTCTTATGAAAATCCTGACGAAATAAGTGTTTTCGCAACCATAGCCAATTATGATACTGAGGAAACGACCTGTGATGTGCAACTCAGTATAAACAATAATGTTCAGGCCATAAGGGCTGTAACTATTCCACCGCAAAAAACGAGCGACACTGCCGTTACTGCTCAACCCGGCAAAGTATCAATTGATTTTTCCTTATCTGACGTGGATGCCGGCGTGCTTGAAGTAAGACAGCTACAGCCTGATTCGTTAGCTTGTGATGATGCAGCCTGGGCCATTCTTTCACCTCCCAGGAAACTTACAGTCCTTCTTGTTACTACCGGTAATATAGTGCTTGAGTCAGCACTAAAAGCATGTCCGCTTGCAGGGCTGGAACTATGTTCTCCGGATGAATTTGAGGCGAAGGACTTTGGAACTATCAGCGTCGAACAGCCCTACGATGTTATTGTGTTGGATAATCACATACCCACTCAACTGCCTAAATGCCGCTATCTGGTCTTTGGTCATCCGCCGGAAGGTATCGATGTATCGGCTCCTGAGCAACTGGAAAACCAGGTCATTGTCGATTGGAGGCCAAGGCATCCGGTGTTGAAGTATGTTAATCTAATGAACCTTTTTGCGGCTAAGTGTTTTAAAATGACCCTGCCTCGCGATGCAGAAACCTTAGCTGAGTTCGGCCAGAGCCCCGCCCTTGCACTGGTTCGGCGCAAAGGAAGTATCTTTTTGCTTGCCGGCTTCGATATCCTGCAAACCAATTGGCCATTCGAACCAAGCTTTATCCTGTTCTGTTACAACGCCACTGCTTTTCTTGGAATGCAGGCAGGACAAAACCAGGAAACTAACCTGCAGGTAGGTCAACCTATTATAGTTGAAGGTCTTGCAGCGGAAACTGTGGCTGAAGTTAGTGGTCCTGGATTTTCCGGCAATGAGATCAAAGCCAACGCGGCGGGTACCATTCGTTTCCCCGGTATCGATAAGGTCGGTGTTTACAGTTTGAATGTTCCTGACCAACCACTCAGGCTCTTTGCTGTCAATCTCCTTGATTTACAGGAAAGTAATATCGAACCTATGCGGGAAATTATCCTCTCAGGGCAAGCGGTTCAGGCCCAAGATAATCCTATAAGCCGGTCGAATCTGCCGTTATGGCCGTTCCTTGTAGGAATAGCTTTAGTCCTTGCGTTGCTGGAATGGTTAATATATAATTCGAAGGTGCGGATTTAACATGTAAATGTTGTTTTTTGCGAGGTTTACAAATGTTACGCATTTGCCTGGCGCTGCTGATAATTTTTGTTTTGGCCTCTGCCGGCACTGTGTCGGCTGACTCGCCTTTCAATGTCGACTGCTTTTTCGGCTGGGGTGGTTGTTATCGCCCAATGGAATGGACTCCTTTGGAAATTGGTATCAGCAGCATACTTACTGAGCCTTTTGCAGGCTCCCTGAACGTATCAGCCAAACAGGATGGCCTAAACACCTTAAACATTACTCATACCTTCGTGCTTACACCGGATGTCCCTTTACATATACCGTTGGTCACAAAATTGGCCTTTGCCGCTGATAAATGCAGCGTGAGAATTTCCGACCAACGCGGCCGAACACGCTGGCGTTACGATTTCGAACTTTGGGATTTTTCCCCAGGAAAACGGGCACTGACCGCCATAGGTGAGAATGACTTGTTCATCGGACTCATTGGCCGGAGAAAATTCGGTTTGTTAAGTTTATCTAAACAATCCGCCTGTAAATCGGAAACGGGCCGGGGGAAAGTATATTTACAAGATAAACTCCCACGGATGGTGCCCTGGGACTGGACGGGTTTCGTTTCTCTTGACCTGCTTATCCTCTACGATCCTGATTGGAACCAGTTTAACCAGAATCAATTAAATGCGATAGCACAATGGGTTTCCAATGGCGGCAAATTTCTGCTCATCCTTGGAAGTCGTCCCCTCCTGGGAGAAAATCCAATCGCCGAGTTACTCCCGTTTGAAGTTCAGCAGGCAAAGGAAATTACCATCAACGCAGATAAACTCAGGAATTGGGGATTGAACGCTTCCAATTCGGAATCTGTTGTGTCCTGGCCCCTCAAACCCAAACTCGGCGCCCATTGTTACAAGACTGATGATACAGATAATGGAGAATGCCTTTTTGCTACAGGATATGTTGGTTTTGGCCGTGTTGGTGTATTGGCGTTTGATCCTTCCACTATGACCGAATTTCAGAAAACAAATTCCGCCCAATTCTGGATTAGTCGTATAGCAGCTATTTTAGAGGACAGTGACATCAAGGCCGCTGAGTTCGGGACAAAAAGACAAATTCGGATTAGTCAACGAAGGCAACGTAACAGAGAGGTTTATCTTGGGCTCGGTTCTCACAGGAGTATCACACTTGCTGAAGATGCCAAAGCTGAACCTGATAAACGCCGATATGACAATCGATACGATATCGGCCAGGCCCAGGCCGGAAGTAATGCGGTGATGGAATACCTATACAGCATCTCTGAACTGCGGCCTTTGAGCATTTGGTGGGTAATACTGCTGCTGACTCTCCTGGCGGTTTTATTGGGACCGGTAGATTATATAGTGCTCAAACGTATGAACCGTCTGCCGTTGACATGGGTCACATCTGCTTTTTGGATTATCTTATTTTCCGCGGGTGCCTATTATGGCGTTCAGGCTCTTCGTGGCGGCAAAATGCAATTCCGAATAGTTTCAGTTCTGGATGGAATCAAGCACTCCAATCGTGCATGGTCCACTGAGTATTGCGGTTTGTTTGCACCTTACAGCGATGATTATCAGCTTAAGGGGCTTGATGAAAAACAATGGTGGTCCGGCATTGCTCCTTCACAAGAACGCCTTTATGCTTACAACCAACAAACAGGCAGTAGAAATATTTATTGCTTCCAGCACGATGGGAGCAACCATCCCTATTCGTTACCCATCAACATATGGACAATACAGTGCTTAATGAATGAATCGCCCGTACAGCAACTGCCTATTGATGCCAGTGTTGAACGCCGAGGAGATGAAATATTTCTTACAATCGTCAACCAATTAGAAAGCCCAATCAAAAGAGGTTATGTTCTATTTGATAAAAATCAAGCTGTCAGTTTTGGGCCTGTTAGTGGGTATTCAACGGAGGATTTTTCTGACAGGTTGAAACCATATAAAGGCTGGGAGAGAACTATTATCAGGAATCCTGATGGAAGATATCGGCTCTATAGGGATGGTTCTCAATCCGGGTTTAAAAATGAAACCGCCTACGCTGCGCAGGGATGTTTGCGGCGAACTCAAACCATCAAAGCATATCTTGCAAAGGGAGCCGCAGTAGTTTGTGCGGAGTTCGACCAGGCTCCCGTATCGTTCGCAGCAAAGGGCCATTCGTGTGATTATAATCATACACAACTGGTTCGTCTTGTTGTTTTTCCCAAATAGATAATGAGGAAATAAGAATGATTGAAACGAAACGTCTCACTAAACATTACGGTAATTTAACGGCGTTGGTTGACCTCGATCTGTTCATTGAAGCCGGCGATATTTTCGGTTTCATCGGCCCTAATGGTGCCGGGAAAACCACTACCATGCGCATATTAGTTACCTTGTTGGAGCCCAGTCGTGGCCAGGCGTTCATTGACGGCCTTGATATCACCAAAAAAGGTAAAGCAGTTCGCAGAATAGTCGGATATATGCCTGACTTTATGGGGATCTATGATGACCTCAAGGTGTTTGAATACCTTGAGTTTTTTGCGGCTGCTTTTAGTATTGAACACAAAAAACGAAAGTCTATCGTCGAAGGTGTGCTCGAGTTGACCGATTTGCAGAGCAAAAAAAGCTTTACTGTCGACAGTCTCTCTCGGGGTATGCAGCAGCGCCTTGGCCTGGCCCGTGTACTTATTCATGACCCAAAGGTACTGGTTCTGGACGAACCTGCCAGTGGCCTCGATCCACGTGCCCGCATTGAAATTAGAGAGCTGCTCCGTGAGCTTAAACGCATGGGGAAAACTATAATGATATCCAGCCATATACTAAGCGAACTTGAGGAAATCTGTGATCACATTGGCATTATTGAGCACGGCCGGCTGGTGTTTAGCGGCACGATGGAGGAAATTCGACAGCGAATGGGTGTTCAAAGTAAAGTCCGTGTGCGTGTAGCTAATAATCAGCAGCGTGCGATTGAGCTGCTCTCAGCCCTGCCCGTGATTCAGGATGTTCAATCCACAGAGGGCTATATCGCCGTCACCCTTCGCAAGGACCAGAAAACCGACGGCGTTATTGCTCGCGCACTGGTGAACGGTAACATAGATATTGTATCACTCGAACCTCAGCAGGTCAAACTTGACGAGGCATTTCTCCAGTTAACCAAAGGTGTCGTTCACTAATACAAAAGGTAAGATGAGCAATCGCTACTGTAAGCAGTAAGGGCAGATCTAAAGCTAAGGATTGTATATGGCTGTGGCATTGATCAGTTCGTTTTCAAGTTTCATCAATCCCTCCCGGTTAACCGGGCCAATCTTTGACAAGGAGCTGCGCGTTTCCAGTCGCAGACGCCGAAATTATGTCCTCCGTTCCGCTTATCTGTTAGTACTGGTCATTCTTGTAGCCGGCGCCTGGTCTATAGCTTTTTTACAGGGTTCGCGAACGTCAGTCGCCTGGCAAGTTTCACGTACGGCTGAAATTGGCAGGAGCCTTGTTCTGACGATAACATGGTTTCAATTTTTGACCGCTCAGATTCTTGCTGCGGTTATGCTCAGCAATTCGATTAGTGATGAACTTCGCCGGGGCACAATGGATGTTCTCATGACCACGCCAATCAATTGTGTTCAGATCGTTCTGGGAAAGCTGTTCAGCAGATTGTTTCAGCTGATTCTGATGCTGGCTGTAAGTCTGCCTTTATTGGCTGTCATCAGAGTTTTCGGCGGAATCCAGTGGGATTATGTCGTCTCTGCTTTGAGTATTACCCTCACCGCCACTTTTTTTGTCGGATCGTTGAGCATGTTTTTGTCTACAAGGCTTCGCCGTTCGTATCATGTCATCCTGATTATGACGACTTTCTTAGTCGTTGCTTATTTAACCATGATTCCGCTATCTTTCTTTCGCAGTTCAAGCAGCGTCCTGATGAGCGTTATACTGTATATCAATCCTTTAGCAGCGATGATTCAGGTTACTTCAGCTGCCTCCCCGGGTTCCCGCATGGGCACCACATTTTTTTCTGTGCCGTTGCATTGCCTGGTAATGGGGGGCGCTTCAATGTTCATACTTTTTGCATCAGCATTCAGGATGCGAAGACATGCGCTCGATACCTTTTTAGGGACTAACGCCGGAAGAAAATTACCCATATGGAAGAGAAACTTCATATCCTCAGTTTTTAAAGGCAAAAGCTCTTTTTCGACGACCCGTCCCATCAGGCCGGTCACCGGCTCGCCAATCTTCTGGAAGGAACTGCCAAAACCATTTTCCGAATCTCTCAGATCAAATGCAATAGTCCTCGGCATTTTCTTACTCCTCTTATTCATATTTTGTTACCTGGCTTATTTGTTCAATGCGTTTTCCACTTATACCCCAGTACCAATGATGTTCTATAGCATGTTCACAAGCGGCCTTTGGATGATCGCTACTATTCGCACAGCTGCCATGGCTGCAACCAGCATCACAAAAGAAAAGGAGGCACGGACTTTGCCCCTCCTTCTTGGTACCTTGCTCGAGCCAAAGCAGATTATTCACGGGAAAGCTTTGGCCGCTTTATGGCGAAACGCACCTGCCTGGCTCATCCTGGCTTTGGGCACACCTGTCTCTTACATTCTGATGATTGCTCTTCAGAAAACACAAGGTGGTAGTAGTCGGGATTTTTTCTTTTATTACATCATCTTTGGACCGCTTGGGATTGTTGCAAATGTAATATTTCTGATTGGCCTCGGGATGTATTTTAGCACGCGTCTGAAATCGAGTACTGCAGCAGTAATGGCTACCATTGGCTCATTGCTTGGTTTTTATGTTATACGTCAATTTATGTTTACGTTTCTCTTTGCTATCCTGGGCATGATGTTGATGGGAAATATGCAATTTGCACTTATATTAAACCCGATTGTTAGTATAGTTTTCAATGCAGTAATCGGTATGGTACTTCTCCGGAGGGCAAAGTGCAGATTGAGGCTGGATATCTTCTGATTCATTTATGAATATTGGCTTGAGTAAATCTATTCGCTACATTCTAAAACCTTCATGGCTGACCGGACCTATTTTCGGTAAAGAGCTGCGGGTCTCCAGCCGTAGAAGAAGAAATTACGTTCTTCGGTTCGCGTACTTAGCCATATTAACTGTTTTTGTTGTTTTAGTCTGGCACAGCATGGTCAAATATCAAGGGGCCGCAGCATATCGAATTTCCCAAATGTCCGAAGCCGGCCTGGCCATAATTACAACCATAATCATGTTCCAGTTTGTTGCCACTCAATTGATTGCAGTGGTCATGCTCAGCACTTCTATCAGCGACGAAATCTACAATCGCACTCTTGGTGTGCTCATGACCACCCCCATCAATAGTTTTCAGATCGTCATGGGCAAGCTTTTCAGTAAACTACTGCAGATAATACTGCTTTTAGCCATCAGCCTGCCACTACTGGCTACTGTGCGTGTCTTTGGCGGTGTGCCCTGGAATTACGTTATTTCAAGCGTTTGTATTACGCTCACAGCCGTCATCTTTGCCGGTGTACTGAGCCTGTACTTTTCGATCGGTGGTCGACGGGCCTATGCGGTCATTCTCAAAACCCTTTTTACCCTCGGCACTATTTATCTGTTCATTCCAATCATGTTGGTCTTGGTGTCCCGGAGTCTCGTTCCCACTATCGGCCAACCGCTTATGTACTTTTCCATCGTGATGCTTCCCAATCCCTTCGTGGTCATGCAGTTCAACACTATGGCAATGATGTCTCCGGGAGGGGCGGGAGTTTTGCCTGTCCAGTTCCTATGGCCCCTTCATTGTGGGATTATGCTCGGCGCCTCTGCCCTCCTGCTTGCCTGGTCGATGAGGATTGTGCGCAGGGTTGCTCTGCGTCAGGCTGCCGGCCAACTTGACCTCACTACCAAAAACAAACGTAAATCCAGGAAAAAGCAATCACTCAAAACAACAAAATCAGAGGGGCAGTCCGGGCTTATAAGGCATGTAAAAGGTTCACCCGTGGTTTGGAAGGAACTGAGGGCCCCAATCATTCAAGGGAGCAGGAAAAAAAACATCATTGGTCTTGTAATTACTATAATTGCCCTGCTGATAACTTATGCCGTAAATATGAAGGAAAAACTCCTGGATGAAGATTTTGCTCATATTGCATACACTTTGATTTTTGTTATTATCGGTTTGATTACTAATATAGTTCTTTCAGCCACTACTATCACCACCGAAAAGGAAACACGTTCATGGCCAATTTTGTTGGCCACCTCTATGGGTGATTGGCAGATTCTTATCGGCAAGGCTGTAGGTGTATTCCGCAGATGCCTTCCCATCTGGCTTTTACTGGCCGGCCATCTTATTCTTTTCATTACAGTAAAGTACATTCACCCAATCGCTGTAGTGCATTTGGCTATACTCGTCACCTGGATTGTGGTGTTTCTCTCCGGTTCGGGCCTCTATTTCAGCGCCCGTCTGAAACGTACTACCTCAGCGGTGGTCGCTAATTTTGCCTTAGCCCTGACCCTATGGGCAGTTATTCCACTACTGATCGGAATGGTATCGATAATCAACAACGAAACCGATTTCCTGGAGATGTATATATTGGCCAATCCCGTGGTGCAGACCGTTGTTATTATGGAAGGAGCCGGCGGCAGTTATAATGCAACGAGGAATCTTTCCGGTCTTGATTATAACTGGCCAAGTGGCGGTGATTACAATGTCTGGTTTACAACAAGCATCCTGTTTATTACGATGCTAATCTATATGTCTATGGGATTGTTATTCGCATGGCGGGCCAAGTGCCGGTTCCGGCGAAATATATTTTGACCTTTTCTTGAGGCGATTATGGCCGCTGCCTTGATAAATTTTGTTTCACAATTTCTAAGCTTGTCCTGGTTGACGGGTCCTATTTTCGATAAAGAGTTGCGAGTCTCAAGCCGTAGAAGGAGAAATTACGCCCTTCGGTTCGTTTACCTGATTCTTCTGATGATTTTCATAGTCATTACATGGATTAATGAGGTCGAATACCATGGCCCTGTCATTTACCTAAAGTCACGAATGGCAGAAGCTGGTAAAATGATTATCGCCGCCATTATTTGGTTCCAGTTTTGTGCTATCCAGCTTGTCGCTTTGATAATACTTAGCAATTCTATCAGCGATGAAATATATCATCGCACTCTCGGCGTGCTTATGACAACTCCCATCAATAGTTTTCAGGTCGTAATGGGAAAACTCTTCAGTAAACTCTTACAATTGATTTTGCTCTTAGCTATTAGTATTCCACTGCTGGCTATCGTCCGCGTATTTGGTGGCGTGCCTTGGGATTATGTGATTACGAGTCTTTGCATAACTCTTACTGCCATTATCTTTGTTGGTTCGCTAAGCCTTTTCTTTTCGATATTCAGCCGAAGGGCCTATGTTGTTATTATTATGACTGTCCTGACCCTCGGTGTACTTTTCGCCTTACTGCCTTTTTTGGTCGCTATGCTCTGGCATACCCTCCACTGGCATCAAATTATTCCGGAAAAATATCTAATTGGCGTGTTCTTCCATCTAAACCCATACGCTATCATGGCTTTTATTACAGAACAGATGTTCAACCCTCGTGCTGGAAGGGGTATGCAGACTATAATCTGGCCAATACACTGTTGTGTTATGTTAGCAGCCTCTGGTCTGGTGTTGTTTATTTCTGTGCTTATGGTTCGTAAAGTTGCTCTTCACCAGATTGGTGGCCAACTGAACACTTTCCGACGCTGGTTCCTTGATAAACCAAAAACTTCTATGGAACGAACCGGTTCAGACCAAACGACAGGATCAATCAGAAGTATCCACAGTTCACCGCTCATTTGGAAGGAACTGCGAAACACGATTCTTCGAGGCCGTAAAATCACCGGCACAATCGGCATTGCAATCTCGCTGGCCTTAATTATCCTGATATACGGCTTTGGTGCCATAATAGTCTTTTTAGGTATCGAAGAAGCCCAAATAATGTATTCGGCATTTTTTATGGGCATGGGAATCCTTTTTACTGTTATCTTTCCTGCCACTTGTATAACAACAGAGAAGGAGTCCCGTTCCTGGCCGCTGTTGCTTAGTACCACCCTAAGTGATTGGCAAATCTTATTGGGAAAATTTGTTGGTATCTTGCGACGTTGCCTGCCAATTTGGCTTTTCCTCTTGTTATATGTCATCCTCTTTTGTAGCGAAAAAATCTTTCATCCAATTGCGATACTGCAAATAAGTATGTTGATTACCGGGGTAGTCGTGTTTCTCTCAGGTAGCGGCATTTATTTCAGCACACACTTCAGAAGAACAACCTCAGCAGTAGTCGCTAACTTGGCTATGGCACTAATCCTCTGGGCCCTCATCCCTCTTCTTGTTGGATTTACATCTAATTATAAATACGGATTTTATAAGCATGATGCATTCAACCTGTATCTGTCAACTAATCCGGTGATACAAGCCGTTGTTATCATGGACATGGGAAATATGGACAGTAACCTGTCCAATCTCGAATATGATTGGCCTTTCTATGATTTAGATGAACTTGGCGCCACAAATGTATTTTTATGGATTACAATGCTGATCTATATGTCTATGGGATTGTTATTTGCATGGCGGGCCAAGTGCCGGTTCCGGCGAAATATATTTTGACCTTTTCTTGAGGCGATTATGGCCGCTGCTTTGATAAATTTTGTTTCGCAATTTCTAAGCTTGTCCTGGTTGACCGGTCCTATTTTCGATAAAGAGCTGCGAGTCTCAAGCCGTAGAAGAAGAAATTACGTTCTTCGGTCCGCTTACCTGGCACTGTTCACTATTATCCTGGTTTTCGTCTGGCTCGAAGTGGTGAGGTTTAGTGGTTCTGCGGCATATCGAATATCGCGAATGGCCAGAGCCGGACAGACCATTACCTTATTCATCGTTTGGTTTCAGTTTTGTGCTATCCAGCTTATTGCCATTATTATGCTCAGCACTTCTATCAGTGACGAAATCGACAATCGCACACTTGGCCTGCTCATGACCACCCCCATCAATAGTTTTCAGATCGTCATGGGCAAACTCTTCAGTAAGCTCCTGCAGATAATATTGCTTTTAGCCATCAGTCTGCCATTACTGGCTATTGTTCGTATCTTTGGTGGTGTGCCCTGGGATTATATTATCTCCAGCCTTTGCATAACGCTGGTAACTATTATTTTTGTTAGTTCGCTCAGTATGTTTTTCTCCATTTATTTCCGAAAGGCCTATGTTGTTATTATTATGACTATTCTGTCTCTTGGTGTGCTTTTCGCATTGCTGCCGTTTTTGAGCTTTATGATTTTTAAAGATATGATGCCAGACGACGATAAACTCATCTCTATAATCTTTCAGGCAAATCCTTATGGTATCATGATGTTTAACACTGCCGTCATGGATAATCCACGCAGTCTTGGTGGGATATTTTATTCCTGGCCTTTGCATTGTGCTATTATGCTGGTAAGTTCCGGTGTGTTGTTGTCGGTGTCTATAATTAAGGTTCGTAAAGTTGCCCTGTGTCAGGCTACGGGTCAACTCGACAGGTTCTTTCGAAAAAAGCCAACCAAAGGGGCTATTGAATCCAGGCCAAATACTTCTGCAATAAGGACGGTAGGCAGATTTGCTTTTCTGTGGAAGGAACTGAGAAGCCCCTTGTTCGGGCGAAGCAAAATCATTGCCATTATTGTGATTTCCACATCCCTGATCCTGCTCTTAATAACATATGTCCTTATGGCCCTCGAAAACGGTTTAGACGATGCAGAGGTGCAAGCGTCGTATTTGGCAATTCTTGGATGTGTAGGGATGTTGTTTGCTATCGTTCTCCCGGCTACGTGTATTACGTCTGAGAAGGAATCCCGCTGCTGGCCTTTGATCCTAACCACCACATTAAGTGATTGGCAAATACTATTGGGCAAATTCATTGGTACATTGCGCCGCTGTGCGCCCGCCTGGTTTCTGATGTTCGGACATTTGATTTTGTTTACATTAATGGGATTCATTCATCCTGTTGCGCTGATACATATTCCTGTTTTGGTGGCATGGGTAATTGTATTTTTTCTTGGAACAGGTGTTTACTTTAGTTCTCGTTTCAAACACACAACTACGGCAGTTATCATGAATTTCACTTTCGCTGCGGTAATTTGGGGCCTTGTGCCTCTGCTGATGCTCCTTTATGCTGCAATGACACACACAAGTGATAATTATGCTGAGAGCTATATGAATATTAATCCTCTATTCCAGGGTGCTGTTGTCCTGGAAGGAACTTGTGGTAGAGGACGTGCGCGAAGAAGTGTTACAGAATTACACTACTACTGGATTCGGAATGGTAGAAGTGCCGTGGAATCAACTGGTTTTTTACTAAGTTCTATGCTTGGATATATGCTAATCGGCTCTTTGTTTGCATGGCGGGCCAAGTGCCGATTCCGGCGAAATATATTTTGACCTTTCCCTGAGACACAACCTATGACTCGAGTTTTATTAGAAAATGTCAGCAAGGTTTTTGATAAACAAGTTACCGCCGTCTCTGATTTCAGGTTGGAAGTAGCTGATAGTGAGTTCATGGTGATTGTCGGGCCCAGCGGCTCCGGCAAAACCACAATTTTAAGGATGATTGCCGGGCTGGAAAAGGTCACCTCTGGAAATATCTATATCGGGGATACTTTGGTTAATGATGTTCCTCCAAGAAATCGTGATATTGCCATGGTGTTCCAAAATTATGCTTTGTACCCGCATATGAATGTCTATGAGAACATTGCATTTGGGCTCAAAATGCGGAAGTTCTCAAAGGAAGAAATAAACAGGCGAGTTCAAAAGGTCTCTGTTCTGTTAGGCATAGAGAATTTGCTCACACGAAAACCAAAATCCCTCTCCGGCGGGCAGCGCCAGCGAGTCGCTGTTGGTCGCGCTATTGTTCGCAGTCCAAAAGTATTCCTGTTCGACGAACCCTTAAGCAATCTCGATACCGGATTACGTGGAGCCACTCGGGCCCAATTAAAAGCCCTGCACCACAAATTGCAGATTACCTCTATCTATGTCACTCACGACCAAACGGAAGCCATGACCCTGGGGGACCGTATCTGCGTGATATATAATGGCATAATTCAGCAAACAGCTTCTCCAATAGAGATATATGAACGGCCAATTAATAAATTTGTCGCTGGTTTTTTTGGGTCACCACCTATGAATTTCTTTGCCGGACGGGTGAAGTTTAAAGGCGATATTCCATGCTTTGTGATTGGTAACGATACCATAACTTTACCCCGGCGATTGAAAACTGTTTTAGCTGATTATTCTGACAAGAAAATGACAATGGGTATAAGGCCGGAGAGTCTCTCTATTGGTAAGTTCTCCAATCAAGCTGGCAATGTGATTGGTGCAACTGTTGACATAGTTGAGCCATTGGGAAACCGTGTGGATATTTACCTGAC
>JAUWLI010000051.1 GCA_030613765.1 Phycisphaerae bacterium | reverse complement strand
GTTTTCAGAGCAAACTGTGTCTCAGCAATACCTGAGATAATATGTTGAGCTGTATGCTGGCTCGCAGTATGCAGCCTGTGTTTTTTGTCCACACGTGCGATATACCTTCCGTTTTCGAGCGGCTTGTCAAGAGTATGGACTATCTGATCTTCGATGATTTCTACATTGAGGACATCAGCTTTGTCAATCGTACCTTTGTCAGGCGGCTGCCCTCCTTCATCAGGATGAAATATGATGGGATCTATAGTGACCCTGCAGTCACCGAGAGATTTGACTTCAACTTCAGTCTCATAGACATCAGGATTTGTCCAATACAGTCTTTCCACAACAGGATTATAACAGGTAAACGGCTCTTTGCTCAAGTTCCTTTGTATGCAAAAGAAAGAAAATACTGAACAACAGGGGTAATGTCCTTGCTGAACATGAAAAAATTCAGGAAAGTGTGACTATTAGAAGACGTTAGGATTGACTATTATGTCTTCAGAATGTTATTCTTGTAAAAGATCATCATTACGGAGTTATAATATGAACATAAACAAAAGGGCATCTATTCTTATTCTCTTAATCCTCCCCCTAAACAATATCTATGCAGTCACAAATAAGCCTGATAAAAGAGTGCCTGTCATTTACTGTACTGACCTGTTTCATCCTCATGTTGATCCTGATGATCATTTCGACATAGCATGCTTATACGCCATTCAAGAGATTGAGATTAAGGCAATTATTCTGGATCAGGGCCAAAAACAGACAAAGAAACCTGGTTCCATTCCGATTTCACAACTGAATCACATTACAGGCAGGAATGTCCCTTATGCTATTGGATTGTCGGATAGGCTCAAAACTGCGTCAGACAAGGGCTTGTGGCAGGCAAAAGAATACCAGGATGGTGTGGAGCTTATTTTAAAGATACTGAAAACATCAAAAGGGCCTGTTACGATTATTACAGTAGGAAGTCTCAGGGATATTGCTGCCGGCTACAACAGATCACCTGACCTGTTCAAAACTAAGGTCGACAGATTGTTTATTTTTATCGGAGAAGCATCTAAAAAAGGACATATAGAATATAATGTCGGCTTGGATAAAAATGCCTATATTCGAATTATGAATTCGGGATTGCCCGTTTATTGGGTTCCCTGCTTCGATGGTGGGCGTTGGCGGAATAATGGAAGGGCCTCATATTGGAGGGCCTCACATAAAGATTTGTTAGGAAGCGCTTCCGCTAAGGTCATAAATTACTTCATCTACGCATTGCTTAAGAAGAATGAGAAAAATCCGGTTCAGTATCTCGATAAACAGGTAAACACCGACGAGGAGAAAAAAATTCTATCGATGAATCGTAACTTATGGTGCACTGCGATCTTTGCACATATAGCTGGACGAAGATTTATTCGTCGGGAAAATGAGTTCGTCTCTGTTCCCATGAATGCCTCGTATAATAAAGAACAGGAAATCAGCCCTTTCAAATTTGATGAGGTTTCAGTCTTTGTCGATGAGCAGGCTAACGTTTCGTATGAAGATACGAACAGGGCCGGGAGAATCAGGCAATTTCATGTCCTGACAGCCGATATCTATGCCGAAGTGATGACCTCAGTGACAGCGCAATTGTTGCTTCAGTTATCCCGACCGTAGTGGGCCTGCCCCGTGAGATAGCGAAGCGTTATCTAACAGGATGACTAAATTCGTGAGACGGACATCGTGAAGATTGCAGCGAAATTAGAGTGGTTGGTGCCAATTGTGGTTTTTGGAGGTTTATAATGAAGGGCCTGCCTTATGCTCTCAAAATTACGGTTTTCGTCCTGAACTCTATTTTCCTGGCCGGCATCTTATTCGGCATGAGCATGTATGGCGATTCTTTGCTTTCTAACTGGGACTAACGACTAATTGGCCCAAGACCTAAATAGCTGTTTATCTCCAACCCACTTCTCTATTCTTCTCGACTGTATCCTGTGGTTGTGGTACTCTGAGGGCTTGAATATTGGTTGCTATTAAGAGACAAAGTTCTATGGAAAAGATAATAGCAATTTTGGAGGGATGTTTGTATTTTTGTACTACACGGGATCAGATGGATCGTATTTTCGAACAGATTGGCAAAAAATTTCGAAATTCTTTGCGTTTTTTGGATTATTGACCTAAAAAAGATGAACAGCTTTGAATAAATCGATTTGATGATGTGTATATTAAGATAGAAAAAGAGTAAAAGTAAGCACTTGAATCCTGACCGGCCGATTCGGAGTCGGGAAAAAGTGAAAATCTAAGGAGAATTGTTATGGCCACAACATTACTAATTTATGGGCTGATGGCTGTTATTCCTGGGTTGCTATTGCTGTTCATGGCCGTCTTTGGTGCTGATACTGATGTGGATGTAGATACAGACTTTGATATTGATGCAGATGTGGATGTTGACATAGAAGCGGGGGAGTTCGGAGGACCGGGCAGATTAAGTTTAAGGCTGATACTGTTCTTTGTGGTTGGTTTTGGTGTTGGAGGTTATGTGTCTGCATATTTTAAATGGCCTTTACACCACATTTTAATTGGTTTTATTGGAGGCTCTATTGCCTGGTTTCTTGGTTATCAGTTGCTTAAACTGCTCTACAAACAACAATCGACAAGCCAGATCAAATTAATCTCATTTGTAGGCAAACAGGGCAGGGTAGTGGTACCTATACCCAAAAATGGAGGCACTGGAGAGATAGAGGCAACCAACAAAGAGACCGGACAGAGTACTTACTTTAATGCAAGAGCTGACGATCCTAAAAAGGAATATAAGAGAGGTGAGTTTGTTAAAATAAAATCTGTTGCCGGAAAAACAGCAGTTGTGGAGTAAAGAAAGGAAGCGTTTAGTCATAAAAACGGTTCGTGGAATTTGACGTTAAACTGATAGGTATAGTTACTGTATTAGTAAATATTAACTTAACAATTGAGGAGAATTATTATGGAAAGTTTAGGATTGATAATTGTTATTGCTGTTGGAGTAGTTGCTTCGATTTCTGTTGTATTAATTTTTGTGAACAACTACAAAAAAGCGGAACCAAATGAAGCTTTGATTTTTACAGGGAGGAAAAATAAGGCACAAACCAAGGATGGAGCGGTTGTTGTCAAAGGATGGAGGGCTGTTGTTGGAGGTGCTAAACTTAAGATTCCGGTTTTGGAGAAAATCAACAGAATCTCTCTTAAGACAATGAATCTTGCTGATGTAAGAGTTGAGAAGGCATATTCAAAAGAAGGTGTCCCTGTCACTATTGATGCGGTTGCAAATGTAAAGATTTCCGGTGATGAAGGAATGCTTGACAGGGCGGTTGAAAGGTTTCTCGGAACAGAGTCAAGACAGGTTCAACAGATTATCAAAGAAACCCTGGAAGGCCAGCTGCGTGATATTATTGGTGTTCTGACTGTCGAAGAGCTTTACCAGAAGAGAGATATGTTTGTAAATAAAGTTCTTGAGCAGGCTGGTGAGGAATTGGCCAAGATTGGTGTCATAATTGACATCATCAACATTCAGGATATTCGTGATGAGAGAGGATATCTCGAGGCCCTTGGTATAAAGAGGACTGCTGAAGTTAAGAGGGATGCTGCAATTGGCCAGGCGGAAGCAGACAGGGACGCGATGCAACAGTCTGAAACTGCCCGAAGAGAAGGGGAAGTTGTAAGATCTGACCAGGAAAAACAGGTTGCAGAAGCAGAGAAAACCAGAGATGTTGCAAAACAGCAGTATGTTGGTGAGACTCTTGCAGCTACCAAGAAGGCTGAACAACAGGGACCGCTTGCTGAAGCAAGAGCAAGGCAGGAAGTTGTCGTTGAAGAGCAAAAAGTACAGGAAGAAGAGCAAAAGGCAAGAGAAAGAGTTGAGGCGGCAAGAGCACAGGCGGAAGAGCAGAAATATAGGGCCGTGGTAGTAGTTCCTGCCGATGCTGAGAAACAAGCTGCTATCCTTAAAGCGGAAGGGCAGTCTGAGGCCATTTTGAGAGTAGCTGAAGCAAGAGCTAAGGGAACTCAATTACAGCTTGAAGCTGAGGCGGAAGGTTTGAGAAAGAAAGCGGAAGCCTGGAATGCTTATGGAAAAGCGGCACAGCTTAATCTTGCTTTAGAGGCTATTAAAGCAGTCGCTGATGCAGGTGCTCAATCTATTGGCCAGGTTAAGTTTGATAATGTTGTTGCAATCGACAGTGGTGCCGGAAATGGTGATAGCGCAGTGAACAGACTTATGACTGCTGCTCCCGGAGCTCTTGTTAAGTTTATAGAACAAATGAAAGCTGCTACCGGAATTGATCTAAGCAAGAGACTGCAGGAAATTGCTGACATGCCGGATGAAGAAACTGCTGAGCCTGTATCAGACCGAATACAACCTTCTGCTGAGCCGGAAGAATCCGGAAATGCTGTCGAAGAAGAATGATTTTTAGGCTGATATGCTAATATAATATGACGTTTTAAGACTTTTGCTTTCTATAAATTTACACGAATACATTTTCCAAAGGATATGGCAGGTAAGTTTCTATAACCTTCCCGGCCGGGACCGCTGAATGGTGAGCAGGAAGTCCTCGACGAACCGGCAGGCAAACGTAAACCGCCAGTAGGCGAAGGTTTAGCGTAGCCCCGCACGTCTTAGTATCAGCAGATACATACAAAAAACCATCGTTCGTAAATAGCCTTGGAGCGAAACGAAAGTAGTCGAATGAGAAGAAACTCGTTTTACATTTTCCACTTTAAACTTTAAATTATCTTCGACATCTGTCGAGGATTCTTTACAAAACGGCACATCAATAAACTTGTGCCTGGTCTGGTCAAAATCGTCACCGATGCCCTTTTTTTCTGCCAGAATAATTGTCTGTGGGGAAATTCTTTTCTCAACATGGCGGATGGCTCCCTGGTCAAGAGGAATAAGGATATCGATCCGGCTTACAGAAGCGCGGACAGACCTTGAAGATATCCGTATTTCAGTAGAGTTTGTACCGCCACGAATACGCGACATATATTCTTTTGTTGCGAAAACGTTATAATCAGCCAGCTTAAATATCCTCGTTAAAAGATATTCGACAGTCTGAATACCTTGACCGGCCTGACCGCATAAGACAACAGAAAGGTCGTTCTTCTTAAACGACAAATTGTCATCCATGAGTTTATTCACCTATCTAAGCAAATCACTCAATGTTTATGAGTATCTGTCTGAAAATACGCAGACCTGAATTCAGCTAACAAAGTCTTTAGCTTTTCAACATTTGAAAGATCGGTCGTCTGCTTGGCTTTCATACTGTAAACAAGCATCTCGTGCAACAAGGTCAGCTTTCTGATGTATTCCTGGTAAGCTTTACTCTTGGTATCATCAGCCGGTTTGATGCGCTGTGCCATAAAGTAGTGCGTAACGATGTGGCTCAGTTCGTCAGCGTGTTCTTCTTTATTCTGAGCCCATCGCACAATCTGATTCATATTGGGCTTGTCTTGCTTTGACAGACTTGTTATTTGTTTCATCGACTTTTCAATTGTAGTCGTATGCTCGGCAATCATATCAAAGCGGGCGGGATCATTATAAATCCCACATGGTATTTGACAGTGAGAATAAACCATCGATGCAAAAGCCATCATCAAGACCAAAATACCCAACATCGCCATTTTTTTTCTGATTGTGTTTCTCATTTTACACGTCTCCTTTCCAAATTAAAAATTTTCAATACTCTTCCGAGTGAAAAAACTCAGCATTTTCAAGCCAGTATGCCGGCTTGGATACAAACTCAATTATATTATCCAATAAGAAATAATGTTTTCCTTCTTCATCAGCCAATCTCAGGAAAAGTTCTTTTTGATATTCTTCTGTAACCTCGTCAGCTTTTTCTGTGTAGAAATCCTGGCTTTCTTTCTCAATATCCTGGGCTTTTCTGTAAAGATCGGTTTGCTTGATATCAAAATCAAAACTTTCGCCGGATTCTTTGATTTGAACAAAGATATTCCTGGCATCGGTCAGAATTGTAACTTCTGCCATATGTGGTTCTGCGGTTTGCATTCTCTCTATGGTGTTATGGTGCTTGACCTCTTCGTCTGCGAGCATCGTCAGGATAGTTTGAAGACCCTTATTATCAGTTTGCCGGGCCAGTCGACGATAATATTCTTCACCATCTTTTTCCATCTGCATTGCATATTCCAAGATGTTCATTATTTTGCTCCCTTAATCTAATGCATTGCCACATAGCCATCTATGATAATATGACCCACAACGATAATAGTAGCCAAAAAGCTTTGGCGACATTATGGTGCCGTGTTTAAAAAACGACGGCCAGCCCACTTCAAAATGATGTGTCTATAAATGTAACGCACGACGTCAACAGTAAGAACCCTTCGAATTTAGCTTTTTTAAGAATTTC
Source organism: Phycisphaerae bacterium (assembly GCA_030613765.1). The sequence continues at coordinate 5,960 of JAUWLI010000051.1, read as the reverse complement.
TGCTTCATTGTTTCACTTATATAGTCTTTGCCGCTAAGCATAAGACGGATTGCAGTTATAATTGTTTCAGCAGCTTCGTGCTTGGTAATATATCCTTTGGCTCCTGCCTGAAAGGCGCGTTTAACATAGAGTTCTTCATCATGCATTGTGAGCACCATGACCGGCAAATGCGGGTGTTGTGATTTTATTCTTTCCGTCAGTTGAATGCCATTTGGGCCATCCAGGGAAATATCAACAATAGCCAAATCGACCTGTTGTTTTCCGATAGCCTCCAAAGCCTGGCTGGCATTCTCAGCCTCGGAACAAACTACAAGATCAGGTTCTTGGTCGATCAGTAGTATTAATCCCTGGCGTACAACAGTGTGGTCATCAACAATTAAAATTCTGCTTTTAGTTTTATCTTGATTTTCTTCTCTTTTCTTCATAACTTCACTTCTCTTTGTAAATTATTTTAGAGACTTCAAAACTGTCGTTTGGCGTAACAACATCTATTTTGTCTTGTCAGTTCTTTGGCGATGGATAGCTTCATACACTTCTTTGCGATGAACTGATATAGACTTTGGAGCGGTTATTCCCACCCGAATCTTATCGCCACGGATGCCTACAATCATTATCTGTATCTCTTCACCGACCATAATTGACTCGTCCTTGCGCCTGCTTAAAACCAACATTTCGAACCTTTCTATGCTGTGTCTTTCTTATTAATCCTCATAATAGTTATGACCAAAATCTTGATTACGCCCTACTCCATATCAATCGCAGCCCTTTATGCCTGCGTCTGTTTTTGCCAGGCTTGCCAGCCACACCTCCTGTATGGCTGGCCACCTTAGCTTAGTGGAGGAGGATGAAGAACTTTTTGAGTTTTCTAAGTTTATTGCTATGAATTCTCATTTTTCTAATCTTTTCAGTTTGTAACTAAATAATAATGAAATGTTCAATTTCTGTAAATCAGGGCAGAATCTGTTTTTACTATCGGTAGAGCTACTTTCGTTGCTATCGGGGAATCCCCTATGGCGCAAGCCGGAAACGCCCCAAGCATGTAGACGGTTTTGAATTTGAAGGCTTTCTGTTAAGAGTTGAAAACAATATAGGTTAAAAGCGTGACTGCGAATTGCGGTGAAACTACTATTTGTCTTGGCTGTGTGTCCATTGAATGGCGTACTGGAGCAGTTCGCTGGCATCTGCAAGATTTAGCTTTTCTTTGATGTGTTCCCGGTAAGTCTCGATGGTTTTTATACTCAAGTGCAGTCGCTCGGCTATCTGTCGGGTGCCAAAGCCTTGCCCGATCATGCGAAACACTTCCAGCTCACGGTCACTCAAACGCTCTATAGCAGAAGCACCTACATCGGGACTACCTCCAACTAATTTACGTACCATCTTCGTCGCCATTTTATCGCTTACATATATCTGGCCGCTGAGGATTTTACGAATTGCCGTGACCACGTTTTCCGTAGCCTCAGCTTTCATAACATAGCCCTTGGCGCCAGCCCGAAGCATACGCTCGGCATACAAAGCCTCATCGTGCATGGAAAGAGCCAGAACGGGCAGGTTGGGATACTGGGCCTTGATATCCTTTGTCAAATCCATACCGCTGGTCTCTTTAAGAGAAATATCAACAATAACCATGTCCGGCTCTGACTCTTTGATTTTCACCAATGCCTCAGGAGCATCTTCAGCATGCCCGCAGACTATAAGGTCTGGCTCGTGGTTAATAAGCTCAGAAAGACCCTGGCGGATGATAGGATGGTCATCAACAATTAGGACCTTAGCCTTATCTTTACCCGCTTGAATTCGCTCTTCTTTTTTTCGCGCCATAATTACTCTCCACATAGTTGTTATTGTCTTTTGATCGGAAACGTACAGGTCATGATTGTCCCGCCCTTCGGGCCCTTACGAATATCGAGCGAGCCTTCAATTATGTCAGCTCGGTGGTCCATAATCTGTAATCCCATACCCGTGTGCCTTGCCTCGAACTCTTTTGGAAAATCTATACCGTCATTTCTAACAGTCAGCACGGATTTATTCACGTCATAAGCCAAATCTATCTGAATATTCTTTGCTTTACCGTGTTTTATCGCATTAGTAATCGCCTCCTGAGTTATACGATAAAGGTGTACAGCAACCTCAGGATTATCTATTCGAATGCGTTTGTCGCATTTGAAAGTACAGTGGATGCCAAAAAGTGTCTCAGTACTTTCTGCCAAATCTTGCAGGGTCGACATCAAAGTTCCCGTATCCAAATCTATGGGGTGAAGCCCCTTTGCTAAGCTGCGTGCCTGATTCGTCGCCTGGTTGACAAGTTGCGCTATCTCCGCCACATCAGCAGCCTCATTCAGGGACTTTTTAGCCAGCTTTTGTTCCAACACCTTGGTCATAAACGCTACACCAGTGAGCTGTTGTCCAAGGCTGTCGTGCAGCTCCTCTCCAATCTTTCGACGTTCCTGCTCGCTGACGTTAAGTATCTCTTTTTCCAAACCTTTACGTGCCTCAATCTCCTGCAGTAATTGCCTGTTGGCTTGTGTTAGTTCTCCCGTGCGGGTCTCAACCAGTTCTTCGAGATGCTCCCGATATTTCCTCAAGTCTTCTTCTGCTCGCTTGCGATCGGTGATATCTATGCAATATTCAATCATCTCGACAACATTTCCTTCACTATCAAAAATAGGATAGCCGTGAACTTCAACATATCTGGCATTATGATCCTTGTCGTAATAGGTATGCTCTACCGTCACCGGTTTCTTGGTTTTCTTTACTTCCTCAAGCGGACAGGGATGCTCTGCATCACAACACGGTTCGCTCCTTTTGTGACTAAGAGCGTAACATCTCGAAAGTTCTGATAAGTCGCCATATATCTTGGAGGCGGAATTTGCCATCGTAATCGAATAATCATTAGCGTTTATTACGTAGAAAGGATGAGTAAGAGATTCAAAGGTGTTTTGAAGTAATTCCTTTTGCTGACGGATTTTCTCTTCTGCCTCGTCCCGTTCTCGGATGCGCTGTCCCAGGCGACGGCTTCCGGCGCATATACCAGTCATACCGAGAAACCATAACAAGCTGTGCCCCAGAACCAATGTAACTGCATGGTTGTGTGTAATGGCCAACATGGGTGACATGGGAACTGATACGCTTATCCCTCCACGGATGTCACCTACCTTGTATCCCTGCTCAGCGTGGCATTTCAGACAGACCTGTTCGGTAATCATCGGACGCATCAGACGCATGTAGCTCTGGTTGTCAATTTCTTCGACCGAGCTAACCTCCGTTGCGCCCTGCTCAAAGGTCTGCAGTGCTTTTGTTTCCCATTCATCGGGAGCATTGGCAGGTCGAATCGGATTGAGGCTTGTGATATGGCCACGCAGGCCGTATTGCTCGGCGCCCATCTGATGTACCTGACGTGTCATGTAAGCTGGGTTCACCAGCGTCAGGGCTCGACCCGAAGGAGTTGTGATGTCGCGCTCCTCGATATGCGACAAATAAGGGCTGGGCGGTGTCTGGTCGGTCACGGGAACATAAACGCCGCTGTGGCCGGCAGCCCATCGGCGATAAACCAAATCTTTCTCAAAGGCAGACCTTGCTTGAATGCGCGCCGCCTCAAGCATCTCACGTTTCTCGCGATTCAGAGTCCACAGAAGCACTGAACCTACTAATATCGTCCACAGCGTCAACATCGCCCAGAGGTAGCGTTTCAGCCCTATTGTGCTAGCGTGAGCATCACTTGATTCACACATGGTCTTTTGCTCCTTACCGTAACGAAACCGCGAGGCAAGCTTAGCGGCATCTATGATACCGTTATTTCAGACACTGCAGAAAGCGAATATATACCAAATCGTAAACTCGTTCGCCCCATATTGCAACGCGAGTCCGCAGTTGCTTGATGCATCTGCCTTATAATAGACCGGTTACCCAGGAAATCAAGTGGATTTCTTTCTGATGAGTGGGCAGACAATTTATTCACCTTGGATCGACAAGGTTATTGCCCTTTCGAGATTGTCGTAAGATATCCCAATATGCTCCACGTGCACCTTTTCGGATTGCCTTTATTAGTGGCAGGTTTTCATTGTAGTTATAATTGGCGGGGCCGCCGGTCTCTTTTGTTTTTTGTTCGGTCTCAACGCTCGGCTCAAAGAACCTTTGGTCACCGTCAATCAAATCCCTTACGAGCTGGGCCGGGTGCTCGCCCAAAGCCTTAGATATGTAAAAAGTCGGCTTCAATAAATCAATTGGCCCTGTATATTTTCTATGGATGTTAGAATCTGTTTTGTCTCTGAACTCCCGTGCTGATATTTTTTCCATACCAGTATTTGGGTAAATTCTTATGCCTAATGCGGCACCTGCACAATCGGGATTAATCTTTTTAATAAACTCAATCGTTTCCCGTACTGTTTTTGGTGTTTCACCGGGCCCGCCAAGCAGAAGGTCTATCATAACAGCGATGTTGTTTAAGCGGCAAAGTCTGACCGCAGAAGCAAGGTCATCTTTGTTGTGCATCTGCTGATATGTTTTCAACATCGAAGAACAAGCCGAGTCGCCTGTAAAGTCTATGCCGGCACAACCGGCCCGGGCCATTTCCTGTGCTAAATCCTGGTCAAAAGGTGTCGGTGACATATATGTGTACCATCGAATCCTGTTTCCGAGTGAACGCTTATTAATCTGGCGGCAAATTGCATAAGCGTGACTTCGAGGAACATTGAACTCGGAGTCGCACAAATGCAGCACATCTATTCCCTGTGATATTAAAGCTTGAATTTCCTCAACAATTTCAGAGGGATCTCGCAGTCTAAGTTTAGTTCCTTTTGCCAACGGGTCGGCACAATAAATGCAACGGCGATTGCAGCCGCGTTTAGTTTCCACTCCACATTGACCGCCGTTGTTAAAATAGCTGCGATTATCAATGAAATCACGAGCTGTTCTTAGGGAAATTGGGTCCGGCCAAGAAGGTGAATTACTGTAAATCTTCCCATCCTTTTGCCAAATAAGTCCTGGGACCTTCGAGAAATTTTTTGCCTTTTGCAGTTGATGGATAAGCGAGACGATTGCTGTTTCTCCGTCACCACGTATGCCAAAATCAGCACCTGTATATTTCAGAACAGGCTCGCCAAAAATCGAAAAGCCCACACCGCCAATTACGATCGGCGCATCGGTCATGCTTCTGATAGTACTAATTGTATCTTTTAATCCCGGAACGAACCAGGCGGCACTGGGCCAGAAGCAATCATCTATATTTCGGAAGGAAACACCGACCAGTTGTGTGGTATGGGTGGAAAAATACTGCTGCATTGTTTTGAGAGGTTCGGGACAGAGGCATAAATCGAGGATATCTGTTGTTATACCTGCTTGTGTGGTACAACCGGCGATATAGTCCAAACCTATGGGACCGATCGGGGGAAGCATTTTATTTGTGTTTATCAGCGTCAGCACGGCGCACTGTCAAAGGGCTCTGCCGAGTTTGGATGTCGGCAGAGCCCGGAGGATTCATTAAATAAAAGCTGTTAGAACTTGTATTTCAAACTGAGATTGACCCATGTTTCGTCATCAGGGTTTACAGAATCATCCATTGAGAGTTGCTGATAGAGTCCCGGAGTTAAGCTCATGTTGTTACCAAGGTCAAAGTCGGTTTCAACACCAAAGACAATGTTTGACCAGTCATGGTCCGCATTTCCGCCGGGAGCAGGATGGACCCCATCATTGAAGACCATCTCTGAGTGGAGTCTTAGGACCTGCTCATCCGTATCAGGCAGAATGCCGGGTATTTTCATGCCATAGTCAAGCATGAAAATGTGTGCAAAACCAGATGTCTCTCTCTGCGGGCTGCCGCCATTTTGGGGCCACAGCTTGACGAGGATATAGGTGGGAACTAAACCTTTAACACCTGTGGCATTTGGCCAGGATAGAATCCAGTGTAGTTCCGACAGGTCTGGACTCCCCCTTTCGTGACTGCTAAATTCCGGGAAATTATAGTACAC
>JAUWLI010000371.1 GCA_030613765.1 Phycisphaerae bacterium | reverse complement strand
GGGCCGGACGGGACTTTTTCGGGTTTGTCGGAGAGTTCAATCTGGTCGATGTTGATATGTCCCCATCCGCCGGATGCTTTGTCGACTATCTGAATTCGGGCTCGCTTTCCCTGGAATTCTTCCACATCCCAGAAATACCATTCGAGCTTTTCATCGCTCTTGCCGACTGCGGTTCGTAAGACTTTGCCGTCGATGAGCAGGTTAATGCAGGTCTGGCCGATATGATTGCCGCCGCCGATGAGGAAGTTAATGAACTTGCGGTTGATGTTGAACGTTGGTGAGGTCAGTGTGCCGTGAGGCACATCTTTGCCGAGATATGTGTTCACCAGACCCTTTCCGAGGAAGCCGCTGACAGGATTCTGTTCGGGAAGTATGCCGTGGGCAGGCCCTGTTCCGAAGGCCTTTCCTGTGGATTTCCAGTCGCCGTAGTCGGGGCCCTCAAAATCGGCCAGGACTATTTTGGACCTTGGTGACGGGGCGCGTTCCGGCGGTGGTGCCTTTTCGGCAGTGTGGACAATCAACGTTCGATTTTTCTCTGCGAGGATTTGGGTACGGCGTTGGGCCAGGATGGCCTTTGCCGAATGCATAAGGACAGCGTTTTCAAGCCAGCCTAAAACGCCGACTTCCACCGACCTGTTGGATGTATTTTCAAGTGTGATATGGAACAGTGTTGCCGGAAGGGCCGAGTCCTTTGCATTGAGCGGGATGAATGGCGAAAAGACCTCCAAAACTACTTGTACGGGAAAATTGTTCGCCTTATAACCCACAATACCGATGGGATATTCACCGGTGAATTCTACTTTCCCAAAATCCCGGTTCAAAGGTTTGGCAATAGTTCTGCCGTTGCTTTCGACAACCACGGCAAAGCCCGAGTCCACAGGTGATTCGGGCCTATACGTTTGATAGCAAGTGGCCCCATAACCTGTGAAAACGTGTTTGTTAAAGATTTGCCAGAGGCCCAGTGTTCCATCGCCGCGCAGATAGAGCTGACCGGTCGCGATGCCGCTAACCGGCATTCCTATCGTGTCGAGGTCTTTGCCTTGATAAGTCTGCCTCTTTCCACGCTCATACATTTTTCGTAATGCATTTCGTGAGAGTCCTTTGTCTGGGGGAATGACGTGGCCATCCCGTATTTTGGCAGCCTGGGCTGTGCAAAGCGATGCTACAAAAAAGCTGAAGGCTGCGAACTTAATGATTGTGATTGAAAGTTTTCTCATCATCCACTTCCTTTCTTTTTATTAATAGCTATTTATATTTGACTTCCTCCGAGTCAGCATACTTCAGAGCGTAATCCCAAATGCCGGACTGTCCGCTTCTGAGTGCGGATTTTATACTCCTGCCAACACGCTAATATCTAACGGGCCCTTAGTGCCAATATGGCATCAGGTATTTGTTTTAATTTTGAAGAACAATACGAAGACCAAAATGCTCACGAGTGCTATCGCGGCCGGTACCATGAAAATCTGACGCCACTGGAACTTATCTTCTTTTCTGTATTTATCCATAACAATTCCGGCAAACTGCGTACCGAAAAACAGACCGATGCCCACCGTAGCGGTGAAGATCAGGGCCTGCATCGAGCTGCGAATATCCTTAGGCGCCATAGTTTCCCCTAAGACTTGGCCGGCAATGATGAAGAAAACATACGCGAGTCCATGCAGCGACTGTGAGCAGACGATGAGCCAGCGTGGTTTTAATCTTATATAAATGAGATACATCAACAACCAGCACAATGCTCCTACAGTTAATGTCCATTTGAAATCAACGTTTGTCAGGAAGTAGCCCAAAGCGAAGAATGTAGCGATTGCCTGGAATGCCTGTGCAACGGCCATGGATGCAGGCACGTTCTTGGGAGGGATTCCCATATCCTGCATAAACTGGGCGGTGCCGAGGAAGTAGAACTGCATCAGACCTGCAATAATCATTGAGATGATAATAAAGATAAGGAAATTGCCTTGGCCCAACATTGATAGTGCCTTGATAATTGGCACATCACCTGATTTAGCCGGCGCAGTGTTTGGAAGAAACAGGCAGCTTGCAGCCATAACAACTGAGAGGATGGCAGCGAGATAAAGGCAGTCACGGCCCTGCTGCCCTGTTTTGAATTTCCATCGCCAGCCCGTCAGAAAATAGCCGACCAGTGCCCACGCAATGGGAGCCCATATAAAGATGTTTGGAGAGTGTTTACCGACATCGAGATTGTTTTCAGCCAACTGGTGGAACATCAGGGAGTTGACCAGCGGAAGCGTGGCGGCGAAACAAAACGAGAATAAAAGCATAACGACAAAGAGACTTTTGAATGTATCCTTCCGGGCGGCGGTGAACAGCAACATTGCCCCAATCAAATGTGTCATGAGAAGTAACTTCTCCGTGCTCACATATTGGTCGGCCAGCCAACCGGCAATCAGGGGGGAGATGATGCAGGCCAGGGGCAGTGTCGCATAGATCCATCCTGTTTGTTTGCCGCTCATCTTCAAGGGACCTAATAAGCGAGCTGCCAGCACCGGCGCCCAGGCACCCCAGATAGCATACTCTAAGAACATCATTGCGCTTAACTTTAGATACAAATGCCACTCCATTGTGTTCTCCTTAACTACTTTTACTACAGATATTGATCGATCAATACACTCTCTATTTACATTTTGCTAATTCCAGGTTCCCATTTTACCTGTCATAAGGCAGATTACAACATAGAAACACTGACATTCTAATTCAGGCTTTTTATGGTGTCAAACAACAGTTTT
>JAUWLI010000320.1 GCA_030613765.1 Phycisphaerae bacterium | reverse complement strand
GTGAAACCAGTTGTAGTCACCCCATACACGCTGGCTGCCGCCGGAGAATACCCGCCCGAAACGGCGGGCAACCTTGACCATCTCCCGGCCTTCGCGGACAGTAAGCGTCTCGGGCTTTTCGCAGTACACATCCTTGCCGTTCTTCATTGCCGCGATAGATATGATAGCGTGCCAGTGGTCGGGCGTACCGATGAATATCACATCGATATCGTCACGGGCAACGACATCGCGGAAGTCCTTGTAAGCCTTGCAATCCTTGTTGCCGTATTTGCCGTTAACCTGGTTCCTGGCCTGATTGCGGTGATCCTCCACTACGTCACAAACCGCCACAACCCGGACGTCACCAAAACCCATGAAGCCCCGCATGTCACCACTGCCCTGGCCGCCCATACCGATACACCCCATGACGATACGGTCGTTGGCGCCAAACACCCTTGAATTGATAAACAATGGGGCAGCCAAAGCAGCGGCAGCACCTTTCTGAAGGAAATCACGTCGTGATATATTGCGGTGTTTTGTCATAACAGGGTCTCCTATTATTAATGAATTTCTATCGTAATAAGAGAAGTTCGAGAACCTCACTCAAAAAGCGCGGGTTGGTAGAGGTAGCTGCCAGCCAACGCTCGCAAAATTATCACAAATATGCCCATAAAATGCAAGGATATTAAAAAACCTCGGTGCCAATTTGATGAATAGAAAAGATTGAAAATTATTTGAGAAACGGTTACATTAGTATAAGACAAAGCCCTAAATTCAGACTTGGATACTATGAAACTTGGATTGTTGAATATCTTGATAGTTTCGGGCATCGTGGCCGTTTTGACCGCTCAGCCTGCCTGTTTTGCAGCTACGTTTGAAATCCACCCGGCCACCGTGGATTCCAGTGAAGAGTTTGAAAATATCGCAAACTCACTCAAGCCCGGCGATGAGCTTATCCTGCATGGAGGAGTTTATTCGCAAAATGGCCGACGGGCGGTTACTGCTAAAGGGACTGCCGAAAAACCCATCGTTATTCGTGCCGCCGATGGCCAATCACCGCTGCTTACTCGTCCAGCCGACAATATCGATAGGCATAATAATATCGAGTTCGTCGATTGTGCCTATCTGACCATTCGAGGAATCAGGTTAAAAGGCGGCAGCTCCGGTGTTCGCTTTATCCGTGGCCACCATATCACATTTGAAAACTGTGAGATTTTCGAGACCGGCAATAACGCGCTGACGATGAACAGCGGTAATTGTGATGCCTTTGTAATCCGAAAAAACCATATTCATCATACAGGCTTAAGCAAGAGGGGTGGAACAGAAGGAGAAGGGATGTATATCGGCTGCCATTCCGGTTCATGTCGAACGACCAATACTTTGGTTGAAGGCAACTACATTCATCATTTACGCAGCACAAGCAACGGTGGAAACGACGGCATCGAAATTAAAGTCGGCTCGTACAATAATACTGTCCGCAATAATGTCATCCATGATACTAACATTGGTCGGCAGTATCCTGGCATCTTCGTATACGGTGGCGGCAAAGGTATAAACATCGTTGAAGGAAATGTCATTTGGAACGCAGGCGAAGGAATTCAGGTAGTCTCTGATGCGATTGTACGAAATAACATCATTTTTAATTGCTCGGTGACAGGAATAACCGCCGCCCCACACGCCGCCGTATCTCAGGTGCGCAATGTCAGGATTGTCAATAATACCATCGTCAATCACCCCAGAGGCATCCGGATTCGGTGGGCTAAAGCAACCAAAATGATTTTCAGCAATAACGCTGTTTATTGCCCGGGTTCCATAGCCGTTGATGCATCCGGAGTTACCAATGTTGCCTTCAGCGCAAATTACGTTGAGGGTCGTTTGGTTGGTGTCAAAATTGATAATTCTCGTTTATATGATGGAGCAGGCATCACACGCACCTTTGGTGCCCCTGATAAAAAGAACTATTGGCCCAAACCCGGCTCTGTGCTGGTCAATAATGCCGATCCGGTCTTCGCTCCAAAGCTGGATTTCAACAACACTGCCAGAAAACCTCCTTTCGATGTCGGTGCCTATGAAACCAAGGCACAAGCGACAAATCCCGGCTGGCAAATAAAAGCCGGTTTCAAAAAGTGAGATTGAACTGGCACCGTCAGATTATCTATATTAACAACAGCTCTCGTATTCTGCTGTACGTGCAGCTACAGCAAAAAACACACCCCATTTATTGGGAAAAATATTTGCTAAAATCCTCAGAGTGCTTATAGTATAAGCCAAAAGTGCATTTTGCATGTTGAACAGCCTTGATTTTCTCACTAAACGGGCAGATAAAGCAAAATGACATGGAGAACCTAATTCACGGATTGGCCCTATGAGACAGATTTCGCGAAGGTCATTTCTAAAAAACGGTATGGTCGCTGCTACTACAGCGGTGGCAGTACCTTATGTCATCCCGTCATCGGCGCTGGGCAAAAACGGCACTGCTGCCCCCAGTGAGAGAATCACGATGGGTGCTATTGGTTTGGGCGGGCAGGGCATGTACAATCTGCGAAACTTTCTCACCTGCGATGACCTGAGAATATTGGCCGTCTGCGATGTTGATACGAACCACCGGCTCGGAGCAAAGAAAACAGTGGATTTCGCATACGGCAACAAGGACTGTTCAGCATACAACGATTTTCGCGATATACTAACTCGTAAGGACATTGATACTTTACTGATAGCAACGCCGGACCACTGGCATGCCGCTATTGCTATTGAAGCGGCAAAAGCCGGGAAGGACATGTATTGCGAGAAACCGATTTCCCTGACCATTGCTGAGGGCAGGGCTGTCGCCGATACTATGAAACGTTTCGGGACTGTCTATCAGTCCGGTACTCAACGACGTAGTAACGGCTGTTTTCGTTTTGCTGTAGACACTGCTAAAAGCGGTATGCTCGGCCGGCTTCATACCCTGCATTGCTACTATCATAACGGCCCGACATGTCCTCCACAGAAGCCAGAACCCATTCCGAAAGGCTTTGACTACGACATGTGGCTTGGGTCTGCTCCTCTTGAGCCGTATACACGTAGGCGGTGTCACGGCAGTTTTCGCTGGTTATACGATTACTCCGGCGGACAAATGACTGATCTCGGAGCGCACTTTAACGACCTGGCTCAGTGGGCACACGACAGTCAATATGCCGGGCCTACAGAGTACGAAGGTTGGGCACGGTTTCCCAAAGACGGTTTGTTCAATACGCCAGTGCGATTTGAGGTCACGGCAACGTATCCTGACGGCGTAAAGATGGTCCTTCATGACGAGAGCGAGCCCGGCAGGGGCCCCAGAGGAAACAAATTCGTCGGCACCGAAGGCTGGGTCAGTGTCGATGACACCGGTAAAATCACCGCATCGAGTAAAGACATTATGCGAAAGGTCAACTTCGCTCAGAAAGGTTATGGATTCATGACCGGCCACCATCGCAATTTCCTCGATTGTGTCAAGACCCGGGCGAAGACTATCGCACCCGCAGAGATTGCCCACCGCTCAACAACAACCTGTCATGTTGCCAATATCTGTCTGCGGCTGGGTAGAAAAGTCCGCTGGAATCCGAAAACTGAACGATTTGTTAATGACGCAGAGGCCGATAGGATGCTCGC
>JAUWLI010000061.1 GCA_030613765.1 Phycisphaerae bacterium | reverse complement strand
CCGATGCCTTTAACGTGTGTGGAATGTGCTATCACTGAACGCGGTATGTCGGAGAACTTGTCCATTCGCTTTAGGAAATAGTCTCGCGTATGATAACCAATCTGGTCAATAAATTTGCCATGAGTGTATGAGATTTCAGTAATGTGAGGTGCGTAGATAATCAGTGTCCCGCCGTCGGCGGTTACTGGTTCGAGTTTGTACATCGCTTTGGCTGCCGTCCAGATGTCGTCATACATTGTGGGTGCGATGCCGAGAATCGTTTTATACGGCTTGTCTTTATAGACAATGTGCACTTTTTCGGAGAGCTGGGCCGCCTTTTCCCAAGCCTCTACACAATCGCCGACAAACAGTCCCTTAAGTTTGTCTTCAACGGCGACAATAGCGAATAATTTTCTGGGCATTTTTACAAATGATGCCGCTTTTTCCACCACTTTTCGTGGTGTTGTCCATATATTGCCATTGATTTGTGGATTTGTGCACACGGCACCGAGCCAATGGAAGAAATTGATGATTTCCTCGCCTGCGATTCCCGGGAAGATATACTTATGTCCCCCGGAAAAGCCGACTACTTCGTGAGGGAAGACGGGACCTAAGATGAAAAATTCATCATAATCGAAGAGAAGTTTATTAACCCGTACATCAACTTCTTCGTGAAAAAGGTCCTCGGTTATTCCGCCGATTTCGTCGGCAGAGATTGTTCCAATAGAAGTGAGCGTTTCAGGTTTTTGCCATTCGTGATTGAAGAATTTAACCGATGCGTATTTACTGCTTCGCTCATCGGATGTTATGTTAAGCCTTGTGCAGATTTGCTCTTCCGTCAGAGGTTGATGAGTTCCGAGTGCGACAAGGATATCTACAGTCTTTGCCTTTTGCTCCAAACAATCATAGACGATTTTGAAAATGTCACCGATAGGGCCGGAACGGGTGTTGTCGGGAACTATCAGCAGAAGCCGTTTGCCGGTGTAGTCGTTTTGCGCAAAGAACTCGGCGATTGCTTCTGCAGCTTGCTCGTTTTCAACGTAACCGTCTTTGCTTTGTCGCTCGATTACCATTATTTATATCTCACGAAGAGTGTTTCTTAAGTCGCTTTACGGTTCAAGTTTTTTCCCAGGGTGGTCTCTCAGGCAGGTAGGCGTCGAATTCCGCAATCACTTTTTCCTCGTATTCGCCCGCGTATTCGCCATTGATGAATTTATCGAAGGCTTCATCGTGGAATCTCGTCCAGGATTTGACCTCATTGCCCGGATTAATCGGGTAAAACAGCGCATCATTCGCCTTGGCGGCTTTCATATCACCGGGGGCGTCGCCGACCATTATGACATGGTCCTTTTCGTATCTACCTTTTGTGGCGTATTCGAGATGCTGGGCCTTTTTCCCCATTTCCTGGCCTGCTATGACCTCGACATACTTGGAAATGTCGTGTTCTTCCCACTCGCGGGCAAGTGCCTCGTTCGGCGTTGCCGAGACAACTATGGCGTCGGCCAGAGGTGTGATTTTTTCCAGGCTCTCGCGGACGTAAGGAAACGGAGGCAGGCCCTTGACAATCTGGCCTATAGACTCGTTGACCTTTTCGCTCCAGGCCAGCGCGTTTTCCAGTTCGCTTTTAACATCCGGGTCCGTGGCCTTTTCGATGGCCTGTTTGAGTCCATCGTTACTGAGCATACTGTTGGGGTCATCGACCCAGGCAAAATAGTGTGGGTATTGCGGCACCTTAAAGCCTCTTGCTGTGACCATTGGATGGGCCGGCAGTAGCTCTGCTATGATGCGCTTAGTGGTTTTATGTCGGTTGAATCCACGCGTTTTGGAAAACAAATCGGCAAATTCCTTGCATTCACGAACTGCATGAGCCACCGGCTGTAGGCCGAAATAGCCAATCAGCCAGGGACAAAAGCATTCCCGCTGCTTTATCCCCATCGTGTCAAACGCGCAGCCGTCCGAATCGATACCGACGAAAAATTTCTTTTTCGGCTTAAAGTCTTTTAAAGGTTGTGCTGGGTCGGTCATTTTCTTTCTCCTGAAAATTATACTCCACTAAAGGCGGAAAAGCCGCCGTCGATGGGGACAACAACACCAGTGACGAATTTCGCTGCATCGCTGAGCAGCCAGCAGACTGTTCCTATCAGCTCTTGGGCCTCACCGAACCGTCCCATCGGCGTATGGTCGATAATTGTTTTGCCGCGGTCGGTCAGCTCTCCGGTCTCTTCATCGGTCAAGAGGAACCTGTTCTGTTCGGTCAGGAAAAATCCCGGTGCAATTGCATTGACGCGGATGTCTTTGGAATAGTTTTGGCAAACGTGTACCGCCAGCCATTGGGTAAAGTTGCTGACGGCGGCTTTGGCGGCTGAGTATGCGGCGATTTTCGTCAGGGGACGGAAAGCGTTCATACTCGAAATATTCAGTATCACGCCGGCACCGTTTTCAGACATCTGTTTACCGAAAACCTGCGTTGGCAGCAATGTGCCGATGAAATTGAGGTCGAAAACAAACCGAATGGCTTCGGCCGGCAGGTCGAAAAAGGAAAGGTCCGGCGAAGTCGTGGCTTCTTTTTTGTTTCCGCCGGCTCCGTTAATCAGTATGTCGATTTGGCCGAACTCGGAATTGATTTCCTCGCGGGCGCGACCCAGACTCTCTTTATCTAATACGTTACATTTGACCGCGATGGCCTGGCCCTGACTGGTTCCAATTTCATCAGCAACTTCGGCCGCGGCGGTTTCATCTATGTCCAGAACGGCGATTTTTGCACCGGCTTGAGCCAGTGCCTTGGCCATCGTGCCGCAAAGAACGCCCCCGGCCCCTGTAATCACAATTACTTTATTTTTGATGTCAAACAGCTCTTTCATTGTTCATCCTTATTAATCAAAGGTACTTTGGTAATTTCTTCTCTAACGGTTTGCGTTCGAATCTCATAAAAACGGGCAGTCCATCTTTACCGATTGTTACCGGTGCTTCGCCCTGCACTAACGGCCTGACATAATCTCGCATCGCATCGGTGATATGATTGCCCTTATCATTTATATACTCGGCGGGCACTTTCTTTTCCCCGTTGGCCACATCTCGCAACTCTGCTAATCCTGTTGTGCATTTGTATTCCGGCCCGGCCTCACGAACCAGAGTTACCATTTTACCATTGACGCCATCCATCGCATATTTTACAGCCATTTGCCCGCACATATAGGCCTCGTTGACATCGGTCAGCGAACCAAAGTGCATGGCTGTTCGCTGATTGGTGCCGAGCTTATTAAAGCGTGCCTTTATGCCCACCTCCTTCTCAATCACAGCCTTGAGCATATCACCTACGCCGCCAAGTTGCACGTGGCCGAAGTCGTCCTTGGCGAAGGCTCCGGAGTCGGAGGTGATGTATTCGCCTTTGTCGTCTTTTAGCCCCTCACCTGCAACGATAAAGACCCTGCGCAGTTCCTTGAGCACCTGCTTGACATCGCTGATGAATTTGTCCCAGGAGAAACCTGCTTCAGGCAGATATACGAGATGCGGTGCATCTTCGGGGCAGGTTACGGCAAGGCCCGTCGCTGCCGCTATCCAGCCGGCGTTTCTGCCCATCACTTCAAGTATAGTACAGGTGTCATGTGTGTAAAGTGCTTCCGTATCTCTGCCTGCTTCGGCTGCACAGGTCGCAACGTATTTAGCAACGCTTGGATACCCCGGACAATGGTCCGTGCACGCAAGGTCGTTATCAACCGTTTTCGGAATACCCATGCAGACCAGCTCGTAACCGGCATCTGCTGCCAGCTTATTGACCTTGTCGGCGGTGTCCATCGAGTCGTTACCGCCGGCATAGAAGAAGTAATGGATGGCGTGGGCCTTGAAGACATCGAGTATTCTTTCGAAATCCGCCTTGGATTCTTCGAGTGATTTTAGCTTATACCTGCACGAGCCGATGGCTGCCGCGGGTGTTTGCTTCAGTGCCTCGATGGTTTCCGGCTTTTCTGCGGAAATATCGAACAAATCCTCGCCTAAAACACCTAATATGCCGTTGGTGGCGCCTATTACCCGCCCGATTTTGCCCGATTTCATTGCTTCCTGGACAACACCGCAGGCACTCGAATTGATTACTGCGGTCGGCCCCCCCGATTGTGCCACAATTGCATTGGCTTTAGAATTCATCGTAATTACTCCCTTACAGTTTTTTACAGTCTTGATTAAATTGCCTCAGTTCGGCAGAATATACAATACGACTATCAGGATTTCAATATAATTTGTTTTGGCCTAAAAATCAGCGAAATCGGGCCTGTTTGTAGAGCAGAATATGGCAAACTATATCCGACAGCTGGGTGGCAGCCTCAAGCGCAGCTTGGGGATGGCTTTGCTTGATTTTCTAACAATTTATTCCAGGTAGCTTAAAATGGCGAACTATATGATAACACAGTTTCACGATATCGATGCCGTCAAGTGCCCCTGCGGTTTTTCACGGCGGGCCTTTGTCGACCCGGATAATACAGTGGCCACGATGCACATAGTCGATATCGAAAAGGATGCAAAGGTCCATTATCATAAAAAGCTAACGGAGGTCTATCTTGTCCTTGAAGGCGTTGGGCACATGGAGTTGGATGGCGAAATGGTGCCGGTTAAGCCGTTCACTGCTATCTTCATAAAGCCCGGCTGCCGCCATCGTGCGGTAGGCAAGATGCGAATCGTAAACGTCTCTATCCCCGCCTTCGATCCCAAAGACGAATACTTCGACTAAAAAAACTGACCGTTTTGCGTTGTCATGCTGTCCGAAGGACTCCTTTCGGAGAGCCGGTGGCGAAGCATTTGACTTTAATATCCCTGCTTCTTCGATTGTGCCATTTGTCATTCCTGTGAAAAATATCCCTTACGGGAGTAGGAATCCATTTTTGTGTTTTTTTATTTGACACATCCCCGAATTTATGGTAATGTCTTTTTAGCAAATCTGTGAGGTTTTCTTTGCTGTTGTGCGATTTTGAGCCGTGTGTTTGTCGAAAATTGGCTTAAAAGTTAAATATTGGGGGGCAGGAGGTAGATATGACGGTTATAGCGAGGATTTCAAACCTGTTGAGGAAAATCACTGTATTAGTAATGGTCGGCTTATGCGTAAATACTGCTGTAGCTTTGGATGGCTCAGGTACGCAGGAAGACCCGTGGCTGATACAGTCATTAGAGGATTTCAATGACTTTGCGGCTGACGCCAATTACTGGGCGGGCTTCACGAGATTGGAGACCGATGTTAATTTGGCAGGGATGGTGTATGATAGGGCTGTAATTGCTTGTGATGTGAATGATAGTGAAAGTGGGTTTCAGGGAGTTGCCTTTTCGGGTGTCTTTGATGGAAACGACCATAAGATAAAAAACCTGAACATCGACGGCGGGGTTGGTAGCCGGTATTTGGGGCTGTTCGGCTACATAGATGGTGACGGCGACGTCAGCAACCTGGGCCTTGAAGGTGGCTCTGTCAGCGGTGGCTGGATTGTCGGTGGTTTGGTGGGCTCTACTAATGAAGGTACCATTTCGAAATGCTATTCTACCTGCGATGTCAACGGTGTTAACAATGTCGGCGGTCTGATGGGGAGGTTTGAATACGGTAGTGTCTCAAACTGCTATTCCACCGGCGAGGTGAGCGGAACTAACGAAGCTATCGGCGGCCTGGCAGGTTATACTAAGGCAATCGTCTCGAACTGCTATTCTACCGGCAATGTCAACGGTGGTGGCTCTGTCGGCGGTCTGGTGGGATCTGCAATTTACAGTAGTGTCTCAAACTGCTATTCCACCGGCGATGTGAGCGGAACTGGTGAAACTATCGGCGGCCTGACAGGTTATACTTTTGGAATCGTCTCGAACTGCTATTCTACCGGTAATGTAAGCGGCGGGCGGTTTGTCGGCGGATTGATGGGGTCTAATAATGCCAACGTCTCGAACTGCTATTCTACCGGCGATGTCAACGGTGGTGACTCTGTCGGCGGTCTGGTGGGGGGAAATTGGGATGTTGTTCTGAACTGCTTCTGGGACACTGACAGCCAGACCCACGGTGTAACCGAAAGTATTGGATTAAACGGAGGCCCAGTTATCAATGTAGCAGGCCTGCCCACCCCACAGATGCAAACAAGAAGCACCTTCACCGATGCTGGTTGGAACTTCATCAACATCTGGAACATAGGTGAAAACCAGACCTATCCCTACCTGAGAGTCTACCTGCCTTCAGATATCAACAAAGACCGAATCGTAAACTTCCTCGACTTTGCTATCACGGCAAACCAATGGATGGAAGAGAAATAGGGAACTGGAACTGAAATTTAGAATCCATGACCAAAAAAAAGTTCTTTTTTGGTCATTCTTTTCTTTACTCATGTTTGATAATCTGTTAAAATACCACTATGTTTTTCAGAAGGTAAACGTAAACCGCCAGTAGGCGCAGGATTTAGCGGAGAACCGCACGAGTGGGGCCGTGGCCCACGTATCCCTGCATGCAGTAGGCAGGGAAACAGTTTAAACAACTAAAAAAGCATTATTTTGCATCATAAAAGCCAAGTTTTTAAACATTTTGGTGTATTAATGGTTAATAAAGCACCTAATAAACACTTATTTAGCCGGCTTCTGAAAAAGGCCGTTTCAATGGCCTTGTGGACGAAGGCAATTCTCTGCGTCAAAAGCTCGCTTTTAGAGCATAGCTTGCCGAGAACAACCAGCCGGCCAAAATCTCTGTGCCCCCTATGCCTATTTTCTTTGTTTCTTTGTGTTTTTTGTGCATTTTTGTGGCCAAAAAATCCGTTTAATCAGCGTAATCCGCGATTAATAAAAGACTTACGACTCTTTATGGCGCTTTACACCTGTAAAGATACATTTACAGATGTAATGAAAACTTTACAAATCAGACTTTTTTTGCAAAACAAAGCCAAATTCCGAAAAGTCAAGTTTAACGTAACTAAAGTAATAACAAGGGATTATGATAAAATGGACACTTGGTCAATTGGGAAAAAACAAAGCCAAACAAACCCAAACAAAGCCAAATTCAAAAAAGCCAAAATGAACGTAACTTCTATTTTAACAGTGGGTTATGAAAATAAACCGCCAATTCGGGCCCCGAAAAAACAAAGCCAAACTTCGAAACGACAAAAACCAATGCAACCCTCTTTGTCAAAAGGGATTATGAAAAAAACCGCGTTTTCGGGTTCCGACAAAACAAAGCCAAACAAAGCCAATTTCACCTCCGCCCAAAGGCCTGTCTTGAGCCACGCAGAAGGGCGTAAAAAAGCAGTCCGATGTCGGATTTTTGTTCTCGGTCCTTTGGCTTCTGCCCGCGAACGAGACGAAAAAAATTGTTCAGGCCGCTTGTTAAATGACCTTATGAAGCCTCTTTACAAGCCAGGCAATGATCAGTATTATAGCCGGCGTAAATGCCGATGTAGCTCAATGGTAGAGCACAGCTTTCGTAAAGCTGAGGTTGTGAGTTCGACTCTCACCATCGGCTGTGTGGATATCAAGGAAAAGTATAATTTGCTTCAGCAAATGCTCAAAAAGCTGGGTAAAGTCGTTGTTGCCTACTCCGGCGGGGTGGATAGTACCTTTCTTTTAAAGGCGGCTGTCGATACGCTGGGTTCTGAAAATGTGCTGGCTTGTATAGGTGTAAGCCCATCCCTGGCCGGCTCACAGTACGACCAGGCCCTAAAATGCGCAAAAATTATCGGGGCACAGATTAAAGAGGTGACCGTAGACGAGCTTTCGGATGATAAGTACGCCGCCAACAAGGCCGACCGTTGTTTCCACTGCAAATCACATCTTTACGGACTCCTTATCGATATTGCCAAAGAGGAGGATTTTAAATGCGTTGTTTGCGGCAGCAATTTTGACGATAAGGATGACTTTAGGCCGGGTAATCGAGCGGCTAAAGTCCTCGATGTCCACTGCCCGCTAATGGAGGCCAAGCTTACCAAGGACGATATTCGCCGGTTAAGCAGAGACTTGAACTTGCCCACAGCCGATGTTCCCGCGTCTCCGTGCCTTGCCTCGCGAATCAGCTATGGTCTGGAGGTTACGGAAAAGCGACTGAAGCAAATCGAGGAGGCCGAAGACTTTTTAAGGAAGATTGGGCTGGTCGAATTCCGCGTTCGCCATCACGATATCGTTGCCCGAATTGAGGTTAATCCGCAGGATATTGACAAAGTTACAACAGAGCCAAACCGCTCGAAGATAATCGAGAAGGTGAAATCGCTCGGATTTAAATTTGTGACCGTCGACCTGCAGGGCTTCCGCTCAGGTTCCTTGAACGAACCGCTCTCAGAAGACGAGAAGCGAAAAAGCCTTTATTGAAGTAAAGGGAAGTAACGTGGTAAAGAAGGATATAGTCAGAGCTTTTACGCAGAAGATTGTGGGTCGCAATTTTTCCGTTGTTCTGCCGGAGGGTAGAGACGAGCGGATAATTCAGGCTGCTCGAAGACTTAAAGATGAAGATATTGCGCAACCAATTGTGCTCGGAAAACCCGAACAGCTTGAAACCGCAATCGAAAAAGCCGGGGTCGATCTCGATGGTATCAAAACCATAAATCCCAAAAAAAATCATAAAATCGATTTTTATGCTGAAAATTACAGCCGCCGAAGAGATGGTATTTCCGCCGCTGTGGCAAAACGCATAGTCGTCAAGCCACTATTCTACGCGGGCATGATGGTAGCTTGCGGCGATGCTGATGTTTTTGTGGGTGGTGTTGCCAGTGCGACATCGATTCTTATTCAAGCCGGAGTCTTGACAGTAGGATTGAGCCCTGGGCTCAAGACTCCTTCCAGCTATTTTATTATGGTTGTACCCGAGTTTCTTGGAGAAAAGGACAAAACCTTCATTTACGCCGACTGCGCTGTCAACATCGACCCTACGGCTGAACAACTCGCCGATATTGCGCTGGCTTCGGCTGCAAGTGCAAGGAGACTTCTCGGCAAGGAACCGCGTGTAGCCCTGTTATCATTCTCTACCAAGGGCAGTGCTTTCGGGCCATGTGTGGATAAGATTAAAGAGGCTCTAAAGATAGCGCGGGCACGGGAACCTGAATTGGCTATTGACGGCGAGTTTCAGGCGGACTCGGCAATAATTCCAAGGATAGCTGCCAAGAAAGTTAAGGATGAAAGTCCTGTGGCGGGGAGGGCCAATGTTATTATTTTCCCCGACCTTACTTCCGGAAATATCGCTTACAAGCTCACACAATATATGGCCGGCGCCCAGGCCATTGGGCCGTTCCTGCAGGGATTTGCAAAACCCATCACAGACCTTTCAAGAGGTGCAAGTGTGGATGACATAATTTCAGCAGTGGTTTTAACTTTGGTGCAATTGGTGTAGATAACAAGCACCACATGAAAATGCCAAGAATGGCGCATATAGTGAAAGGATAATTTTAAGATGAAAGTACTCGTCATCAATGCAGGTAGCTCCTCGGTCAAGTATCACTTGTACAATATGCCACAGGCGGAGGTCCTGGCCCACGGTGTGGTCGAACGAATTGGAGAGGAAAGATCAGAACTCTCTCATTTCTTTAATGGCAAGACCCACGCCGTGCAAACAAAGATCGAAGATGTCGGAAAGGCAATGGAGTTTATATTGGAGACTCTTGTCGGCAGAGATGTGGGAGTTATACAGGACTTTTCTGAAATTAGTGCCGTTGGTCACAGGGTAGTTCACGGAGGCGAAGAGTTCACTTACTCTGTAAATATTGATGAAAAGGTAATTGCATCTATAGAGAAGTACGCAGAGCTTGCTCCGCTGCACAATCCTCCTAACCTCGCAGGCGTTCGGGCCGTGCAGCGCAGACTTCCTGACGCAAAGCAGGTTGCCTGCTTTGACACCGCATTTCATGCCACCATCCCGAAAACCGCGTACATGTATGCTTTGCCGTACGAACTTTACGAGCAATACGGGATTCGCAGATATGGTTTCCACGGAATCTCGCACAGATATGTTGCCAGGCGTGCCGCTTCCATAATGGGCCGTGGGAAATATAATATCAACACCGTTACCTGTCATCTTGGAAATGGCTGCTCTATTACCGCCGTGAAACAGGGCAGGTCAATTGATACCTCTATGGGATTTACGCCTCTGGAGGGTGTGCCGATGGGAACGCGCTCCGGCGACCTTGACCCGTCGATACTCTTTTATCTTGGCGATAAAGGATACGACGTAAAAGCATTGAAAGAGCTGTGCAACAAGAAAAGCGGTCTGCTCGGAATATCAGGTGTCTCGAACGACGTGAGAAATCTCGTGGAACTTGCAGGCCAGGGCAATTCTCGGGCACAGCTCGCTATCGATATTTTCTGCTACCGCATCAAGAAGTACATCGGCGTATATTGTGCCGTTCTGGATACAGTTGACGCTATAGTCTTTACGGGTGGTATAGGGGAAAACGCCGTGTTCCTGCGTCAGCAGATATGTACCGGCCTAAATCAATTAGGCGTCCAGCTTGACGAGGAAAAAAACAAGACGGTTGTCGCAAAAGAAGCTGAAATCAGTACCACCGACAGCAGAGTCAAAGTCTTTGTAATTCCGGCAAATGAGCAGGTCGCTATTGCCAATGATACTTATGAGTTGACCAGATGCGAACAGCCGATTGTGTCAAAGCAGGAATAAACGAAGAACGGATAAAGAAGTAAATTAAAATACAAGGCTTTCGTTTTGGCTTCCCAAAAGGATTATTATGTATTATAATCCAGCCAACTTTAGATGCCTGGCAGTTAGCCGGGCGATTGAATGTTATGTGAGGTAGTAGTATATGAGTCTTAACAAGATGCCAAAACTGCGGATAGGGGATTGGGAAGCCGAGATACCAATTGTCCAGGGGGGAATGGGCGTCGGCATTTCCTTATCAAATTTGACCTCAGCGGTTGCAAATGCCGGCGGTATTGGAGTTATTGCCACCCCTGGAATTGGTCAGTTCGAAACCGATTGGAACGAAAATCCGTGGGAAGCGAACGAAAGGGCCTTGCGGAAAGTCATAAGAAAGGCGAAAGCTCAAACAAGCGGCATTATTGGCGTAAATATAATGTTAGCCCTTTCAGATTCCGATGACCTTGTCCAGTGTTCTGTGGATGAAGGTGTAAATGTGCTTTTCCTTGGTGCAGGACTGCCGATAGGGCTTCCTAAGACATTACCGCTGGATAGGCTGGGTGAACTTGCAACGAAGTTCGTCCCTATAGTATCTTCGGCGAGAGCGGCTAAAATTATATTTAAATCCTGGGCAAAACGATACTCTCATGTGCCCGATGCCGTGGTTGTAGAAGGGCCATTAGCCGGGGGGCATCTCGGCTTCAGAAAAGACCAGATAGATAATCCTGACTATGCGCTGGAAAAAATACTGCCGGAAGTGATCGCTGTCGTAAAGCTTTATGAAGAGCAATTCAACAAAAGCATTCCAATCATCGCCGCTGGCGGAATATATACAGGTGCTGATATTGATAGATTCATGGAGTTAGGAGCCCAGGGAGTCCAGTTGGGGACCAGGTTTGTTGCAACTTATGAGTGTGATGCCTCCATGGGATTCAAAGAGGCGTATCTGAACTGCAAAAAAGATGATATTGTCATTAT
>JAUWLI010000237.1 GCA_030613765.1 Phycisphaerae bacterium | reverse complement strand
TTATTCATCCGGTAACCGGTCCTCGCCTTTTCGAGCATGTACGGGCAAAGGTTCATGTTCTCCTGGCCACCTGCCACGATCACATCAGCATCTTCACACTGAATAGCCTGAGCCGCGAGCATCACGGCCTTCAGGCCCGATCCACAAACCTTGTTTACAGTGATAGCGCCCACCTCCCAGGGAAGACCGGCCCGAACCATGGTCTGCCTTGCCGGGTTCTGTCCCAGTCCATGAGGCAGCACACTCCCCATGATAACCTCATCAATATCTTCATTGTTTATACCTGCCCTTCTGACAGCCTCCTTAATCACAAGAGCTCCTAAGTCTGTAGCAGAAACGGTGCTGAGCGAACCAGAAAAATCACCAATAGCAGTTCTGCAAGCGCTGACGATAACAACATCTCTCATATACCTAAACCCCTTTCCTATAAGAATACGCAACAAAACAGGTTACTTTGACAGGATAACAGAATTTGCAAGATTTATGTCTTGTTACTGCTGTGGCAGTAATTATCCTGGAAAATTAACGATGCCTGGTTGTTACAAAAAGCCCTATATTTATACATATAGAGCAGTTTTTAAGTCAAGATAAATTGAACCATCAACAGAGCCAAGTCATCTAAAGTAGCATTTCAAGAATACCGGGCAACGCATCCTGATTGGGAGGCCAAAATTAGAATTTTTTGAGTATCTTCAAAACTTGAATATTCACAGAGTGCAGGTAGGCTTCTATGAAATGAAATTAATGGTAGGAAGATCAACTTTAGGTCACTTTAGTCACTTTAGATCACTTTAGCTCACTTATTTTCTTTGAGTATTCGGATGACTGTTTCGATCACTTCAGATGCCTCCGGACTTTTTACTACAACCGCATCAGCTCCTGCATCAAGAGCACGACTTCGGGTTTCTGGCCGATTATCACCTGTAAACAGGATTAGTTTTATCCCTTGTAAGCCCTCCTGAGCACGCACTTGCCGGCACACCTCGATTCCCGAGATAACAGGAAGCATAAAATCTATAACTGCTGCTGCGGGTTTTTCTTTGATAATGGCATCAAGACCATCTTGCCCATCGACTGCGGTCACCGGGTTAAATCCCGCTTTCTGGAAAAGACGGCGATATAGCCCCAGTATAACAGGATTATCGTCTACAATAACAAGCTTTTTGGGTTGGAGTGCCTGTTGCACTAACAGGTCTTCGTCATTTCTGTTTATGTCATACACGAGAATCATATCATCACTTTCAAGCTTTGTCTCAGGGTCTGGTAAAATCAGGTCATTGCCATTCCTTCGAAGTCCGATCACCTCTCGCCCCATTTGATCGGCAACCGCATTGATTGACTCTCCCATCATACTTGAACCTTCCAGGACAGTTACCCATTGGGGCACGGCAGTTGGCTGAATGGAATATTCAGGCATCTGGTCTGAGTTTCCCGTGGCAGCAAGTATATCACCGGCAATTTGCATGCCGGCCGTGGCAAAGGGCGAGATGACGCTGTCCGCTCCGGCCCGGATAATTTTTTTCTCCGATGAACTTTCTTCAGCCCTTGCAATAATATGGAGAGTGGGATTAAGCTCACGGGCAGTCAGGACAGCAAACAGATTATCGGGGTCCGAATTCAGGAGGGCAAGCAGGCCGTAAGCGCATTTTATTCCTGCCTCAAGCATTACATTTTCTCGTGTGGCGTCGCCTTCAATAAACAGATAGCTCTTTTCTTCAATCACCTGGCGCTGCCCGGGATTGGCCTCTATAATGACGAATTCAGTATCTGTTTTTTCAAAATGCTCTGCCGCAGCCTGTCCCACTCTCCCGTAGCCACAAATAATGTAGTGGGACTTTAAGCTCGATATCTGTTTTTTCATTTTTTTTATCTCCGATTTACCACTTGAAACTTTTTCAAAGATTGACTCCACAATAGCATGCCCGGCGAACGCTAAACATCCGAAACCTACCAGGATATAAAACGCCGTAAATCCACGGCCTATTTCAGACAATGGTTTCACCTCACCAAACCCTACAGTTGTAATGGTTATAACAGACATATACAGGCCTTCAAACAGGCTATAGTCTTCAATCAGCATATAGCCCAGGGTGCCTACTACAATAATATTCAGACATAATATCAGCGCGAGCATGATACGGTGTTTAAATGACATGGGTAAGACTCATATATAGAGAAACTTGAAGTTTGAAACTGGCGTAACAAATAACTTAAATCGATATTAACTTTTCCAAGATTCATGCCATACTTTTGTTCTACCTGAGAGCTGCACTGATTACGGAAAAACGGTTTAACTTATTGTATTGACAATATAATTTAGCCAATGATAAATAAAGTGACCTCACGAATGCACGAGATAACCTGCCAATTCATTGACATAATAGTGCCAGTTTATTGGCGATTTTGTGTAACTTTAGATATAGTCAAATAGTTGAGTGGTTAAGTGGTTGAGTTGCTACCGCGTCAAATAACGGGTGCATTGTGGTAACCCTCTGACTTTCCTCTATAATCGTATCTTCCGAAAGAACATACCGTCTCATTTTGCAAGGAAATTCCTAGCAAAACCTGCCAAAAACGGATTTTTTGGGGTGAAAGGGTTGCCTTTTGGCGGCAAATATGAGACTGTATGCCATAGTAATCGGCTTGCTAAAGCATACTGTCTCATAATGGGAGGAAAAAATGTCTGTCCGATCAGCACAGCAATTGGAAAAGCTTTTTGATGTCAAACCAGTCATTGTGCTCAAAGAAATGCAGAAAGCTCTTGGCTCGGCGTCGCGCGCAACTATCTTTCGCCAACTCGTGAAAGTGAGCTACTGCAGAAGCTACAATCGCAATGGCAGGTACTACACAAAACATGATCCGACTCGTTACGACAGACACGGGCTGTTTTCATACAAAGGCATCCACTTTTCCCGCGATGGTAATCTATCTGCCACAGTCGCGAGGTTGATTTGTGAATCTTCGTTCGGTCATACCCAACGAGAGTTGAAGGAGTTGCTACAAGTAAGAGTTCAAACTTCTTTGCTCACAATGGTTCACGATAAACAACTCGAACGTTGCAAAGTTGCCGGACAGTTCATCTACCTTCATCCAGACTCGGAGATCCGTATGGCACAACTCGCGAAGCGACGGGAGTTATTCGAACAGCGAAGGTTCGAGCTTAAGGAAGTCACCGATGCTGTCGTAATTCAGGTACCCTTGATTTTGATTCGGCATCCCGGCTCAAGAGCCGGTGACGTGGCACGTCGGCTCAAAGGACATTCGCCGCCCATCACGATACAGCATGTTCGGGGGGTCTTCGATCGGTACAACCTCGACGATGTCGGGGAAAAAGGGGGGCCTTCGAGGCTTTGAATCTGCTTTGGTCAATCGCCAAACAGGCGGGTTGGTCTTCTACTGAAATAACCAGAGCAACTGTGTCGAAAGGGCGCCATCTTCCTCGCATCGATTTTATTGCCGAAGCCGACAACTGTGCTGTATGCCAAGCCCCGCTTGAAGTGGTCAGGACGAAGAATCGAAAGGTAGCCACATACGCCGAGGGTTTATTCGAGGCTCTGGAGGTTCAAAAGAAATGTTCAGCGAACTCGTTTCATCCGGTGATTAAATCCGAGGCGTTGGCTCGGATCGTTCGGCCCCGTCAGCGATTTGGCTACGATCTCATCGTCTATGTCGGTTTGGCACGCTACTTGAGAAGAAAGCAGCGAGAGGAAATCCGTGACGAGCTTTTCCGAAAACGTGGATTCAAGCTGAGCGCCGGGTCTGTGAGCAATCTGTGCGATCGTTTTTTGCTTTACCTCGAAGTTCTGCATTTGGTTCGCTCACCCTATCTAAAAGCCGTCATGCAAGAGTACGGCTATCCACTGCACATCGATGCTACCAGTGAACACGGCAAGGGGGGGCTATTTGTCTGCATGGACGGATTCAGAAAATGGGTGCTTTGCGTAGGTAAGATCGAATCCGAGTCAGAGGAACACTTGAAGCCTTTTGTAGAGAGGACGATAGAGATTTTCGGTGACCCAATAGCAACCGTCAGGGACTTGGGACAGCCCGGCAAGAACGCTGTGGCGCCTCTCGCACAACGAGGCATCCCGGATTTTGTCTGCCACTATCATTTTCTTGGCGTTGTCGGTGAAAAGCTCTTCGACAATCCCTACGCGCTCCTAAGAAACATCCTCAAGCAAAGCCACGTTCGCCCCGACCTGAGGCAAATCTTAAAAGAGCTGAAATTATACCGTGGAAAAGACCCGAAAAAAGGACGATTCGGTCCCGGTCGCGTCAGAGAAGACCTGCTTGCACTTGTGTACTGGGTTATCCAAGGCGAGGGTAAAAAGGATGCAATGTATCCATTCGGTCTGCCGCACCTCGAGTTCTTCCAGCGATGTCGAGATGCCATGCAGCGCGCCGATGCTTGGGTGCCCACACCTCGAAGTCAGGTCGAGAAACGGGCATTGCGTCATCTTGGAGGTCTTATGCGACGACTGGAAAAAGACAAGCGCTTCCAAGATGCTGTTGGACGCTTGGAGAAAGGATGGCAGGCTTTTACCCAGGCGCGTAATACCTTGCGATTGACCGATGCCGAGCTGCCCAGGGCAGATCAACGCTACCAACCAATCGGTCTGCCCGCGTTGGAAGCACAACGTCTCAAGGAAATCGAACAACAGGTCGAGCGTTATCTCGATGACCTACACAGACGTGTCGGCAATGAAAGCCTCGCCAAGCCGACTACGCCCCACGCCATCATCCTCAAGTACTTCCACAAATACAAGGCTCAACTCTTTGGACATCCGGTGATCCACGACAACGATGGTACGGTTATTGCCGTGGTCGAACGAACAAACAACGTGGACGAGCATTTCTTCGGCAACGAAAAGCAAAAGCTCCGCCGACGCGTCGGTCGGGCTCATCTCGGTCGTGACCTCGAAGATCAACCCGCTCAAGCTGCCCTCGCTGCAAACCTACATCATCCCGACTACGTTCGTATTCTCTGCGGATCCCTGGACCATCTCCACAATGCCTTTGCCGATCTTGACCAAAAGGCATTCAGTCAAGCAACCCCGCTGGTCAGAAGCAATCGCGATACCGCACTACAAAACCGCGTCCGCACTCTCCGCAAACATCTCC